>DASTEA010000089.1:0-2004 GCA_035710075.1 Thiobacillus sp. | reverse complement strand
TGCAACGACTGGCGGCAATCTGGCCGAGCAGGCAGTGTCTGCCGCGCTGGCCTATCGCGCGCAGCAGCCCCTGATCGATTCGCTGCTCAGCGAGGTGGGGCTCAAGGAAGGGCTGTCAGTGCGCGTGGGCGAATCGCTGTTCGCGGCGACCGCGCCCGTTCAGGCTGAGATCGAACCGGAGTTTGAAGGATGAACATGGACCAGCCGATTTCCGTTGCAGACCAGGCCATGGTGTTGACGCCGCCCGAGGTGCTGACGCCTGTGGCAAAGAACGAGGCCAATCAGCTGGTGACGGTGAACCCCGAGCGCGCCGAGGCGCTCAGCGCACAGGTGGAAAGCTACGTTCAGGGTCTGCTGGCGGCGGACCTGGGCAGCGAGGAATTCCGGGTCAAGCTGGATGCGGCCAATGCGCTGGGCCGCCAGTCCATCGCGGCTGCCAGTGCCTTGACCGGGCGTTTCATGGACAAAAGCTTTGTCGGTTTTTCCGACAGCCTGGCCTTCAAGACCATCAACGATCTGCGTGGGGTGTTCGCCGACCTCAACCCGGCACGTGCGGGCGATCTGCTGTCGCCGCACAAGCTGTTCGGGCTCATCCCCTACGGCAACAAGCTGCAGGCCTATTTCCGGAAATTCGATTCGGCCGGCGGCGAGATCGCCAGGCTGATGCGTGAGCTGCGGACCGCGCAGGACGAAATCAAGCGCGACCTGAGCGCGCTGGCAGACATGGAAGGCCAGCTATGGGAGGGCATGGGCCGCATCCGCGAAGCCGCCTTTTTCGCCGAAAATCTGGATGCCCGGCTGGCCGGCGAAGTGGCGGTGTTGAAACAGGCCAACCCGCTGAAGGCCGAAGCGCTGGAACAGGAAGTGCTGTTCTACGTGCGCCAGGTGCATTCCGATCTGCTGGCGCAGCAGCTGGTGAACGTGAACGCCTATCGCCAGATCGGCATTCTCAAGAAAACCGGACGCGAGCTCGTCAATGGCTGCGACCGCATGGCCACCACCGGCATGAGCGCCCTGGCCACGGCACAGGCGGTGGCGCGTGCGGCCGGCGCGCAAGTCAAGGTGATGGAAATGCTGAATGCCGGCTCACAGGCCATCGGCGACCTGGTCGAACAAACGTCGGTGATGATCGGCAAGCACGTGGAAACAACCGGTGCCTTTGCCTCGGATCCGGTGATTGCCATCGATCAGCTGAAAGCCGCGTTTGAAAACACCACCCGCGCAATGGATGCCATGGACACCTTCCGCAGCCAGGCGCTGGATGTCATGGGCAAGAACACGCAGCTGCTCAAGGGCATGATCGAATCCGCCGAGCACGAAATCTCGGCGCGGCGCGGAACGATCGGCGCTGCTTTGGCGACAGCCGAGATCCCGCGTTAACGACCTTCATTCCACAGCCACGCCGCGCCGCGCACGCCGCTGGAGTCACCGTATTGCGGCGGCACCAGCTTGGTGTCGACGCGGTCTGAAAACACGTAACGCGGCCACAGCCGCGGCACGGTGTCGTACAGCCGGGCGATGTTGGAGAGCCCGCCGCCGAGCACGATGACGTCCGGGTCGAGCAGGTTGATGACGCCTGCCAGCGCGCGTGCGAGGCGCTCCTCGTAGCGCGCCAGCGTGGCGCTGCAGGGCCCGTAGCCGGCGTTCGCCAGCTGCGCGATTTCGTGCGCGGGCAGGTCCTCGCCGCCGTAGCGCACGTGGTCGGCGGCCAGCGCGGGGCCGGACAGCCAGGTTTCGATGCAGCCTTTCTTGCCGCAATAGCAGGCGGGCGCGGCGTCGGGTTCGCGCGGGCTCGGCCACGGATGCAGGATGGCTTCGCCGGTGGCTGGATGAAAGCCGGTGGAGGCGCGGTCGGCCTGCGCGTGGGCGAACTGGAAATAGGGCAGGGGCGAATGGCCCCATTCGCCGGCGATGGCATTGGCGCCATTCAGTACGTGGCCGCGCACCACCACGCCGCCGCCGACGCCGGTACCGATGATCACGCCGAATACGCTGTCGGCCCCG
>DASTEA010000088.1:0-6621 GCA_035710075.1 Thiobacillus sp. | reverse complement strand
GAGCGGGCCTTTCAGGCGCAGGATGTCGCGTGCTTTCAGGGTTGAAAACACCTGCTCGGTGAACAGGCCGCCCGGCACATGGCGGATGTGCAGTTCCAGCAGCGCGTCGTCATGCGGCGGATTGGCGAGCGAGAAGCTGCGCGTCTTGCCGTCCTTCAGCTGGAAATCGATGTATTGCCCGGCGAGAAATTGCAGGCGCTCGGTGGCCGGCAGCTTGATCTTGATTACCATGACGTCGTCGGCGCGCTTCTCCAGCTTTTCCACCCGGCACGGCAGCGTCTTCACCACGATATCCCTGGCGGCGCCGATTTCCTTGGCTTCGATGACCATGTCGCTCAGGGGTTTGGCGCGGCAGAACAATGCGCGCCCCTGTGCCTTGTCCTCATCCTTCAGCGCAGTCGCGGAATGCACGCCGTAATCGAGCTGGCCGGACAGCACTTTGCCCTTGCAGGACCCACAGGCGCCGTTGCGGCAACCGTAGGGCAGCGCAAAGCCTTCGCGCAGCGCGGCTTCGAGAATGGTTTCGTCGTCCTCGACGACGAACTGGTGGCCGCTGGGCTGGATGGTGACCTGATACGGCATGATGTGGGCTTAAAATACGATGAGAAAGCAATAAATTATCGCTTGAGTGAGCTGGGTTTTTACCCTTACGTAAATAGGGTTACGGACGACAGCATGAAAAAAATATTGATCGTGGGGTTTGGTGACGTCGCCGAGCGGCTGGTGCGGCGTTATGCCGGCCAGGCCGAATTCATCGGCATGATCCGCCGCCCCGAACGCGCCACCGAGCTGCGCGCGCTCGGGGTGACGCCGATTGTCGGCGACCTGGACGTGCCGGCCACGCTGAGGCGCCTGCCACGCGTCGACGGCGTATTTCATTTTGCGCCGCCGCCCAACGCGGGCAGCACCGATCCGCGCACGGCGCATCTGCTGCACGCATTGGGGCGCCGCCGTCCGGGCGCGCTGGTCTACATCAGCACCAGCGGCGTGTACGGCGACTGCGGCGGCAACTGGGTGAGCGAAACGCGCCCGGTGGCACCGGTGAATGGTCGCGCGGTGCGGCGGGTCGATGCCGAGCGCCAGTTACGCGGCTGGGGTGGAACGCAGCGGGTGCAGGTGACGATCCTGCGCGCGCCGGGTATTTACGCCGCTGACCGCCTGCCGCTGGAACGCATCAAACGCGGCACCCCGGCGCTGGTTGCGCAGGACGACAGCTACACCAACCATATCCACGCCGACGATCTGGCGCGGCTGGCGTGGGCGGCGCTGTTCCGCGGGCGCGCGCAACGCATCTACCATGCGGTCGACGCGCATCCGCTGAAAATGGGTGACTGGTTCGATAGTTGCGCCGACGCGTTCGACCTGCCGCGGCCGCCGCGGGTCGAGCGTGCCGAGGCGGAGCAGGTGTTGTCCGCGGCGTTGCTGTCGTTCCTGCGTGAATCGCGTCAGTTGTCGAACGCGCGAACTGCGCGCGAATTGCGACTGAAATATCGCTATCCGACTTCGGACGACCTGCTGCGCGAGATCAAACAGGCGCGCGGGCAGATGAAGCTGTTTTGAGGCGGGCTGCGGCTCAGCGCAGGCGGTCGTCCGATTCGCGCTTGAACTCGCCATCGATCGTTGTGGGGGTGACGTCCGTTCCCTCTCCCCGTGTGGCAGAGGGGGAATCGTCATTCGCCGGCCGCAGCGGGTCCGGTTTGCGCCAGGTGCCGGGAATCAGCAGCAGCACCAGCGCGACGGCGTCGCTGATGAAGCCCGGGAAGACAAGCAGGCCACCGGCGAGCAGGATGCGCCCGCTGGCAAACATCGCCGCCAGCGGATGTGAACCCGACTGCATCGAGAACAGCAGTCGCGCGCCCCAGGCGACCCGCTCGACACGAATCAGCATGATCCCGGCGATGGCGGCCAGCAAAAGCCACAACAGCACCCAGCCGCCGATGGCGCTGGCCACCCAGAAAATGCCGATGGCTTCCAAGACCGGAAAAGACAGCAGCAGTAGCACAATCCAACCAAAGCGCATGTGATGGAACCTTTGTTAATCTTGACGAATTTACCCGATGTTGCGAGCGCCGAGAAACTGGCGCGTGCGCTGATCGAACGCCGCGCGGCAGCCTGCGTGAACGTTTTGGCCGCGTGCCGCTCCATCTACCGTTGGCGGGGCGCCGTGGAAACGGCAGACGAAATCCCGCTGCTGATCAAAACAACTGCGGCAAACTACCCGCTGGTTGAAGAAATAATTCGTGCGCAGCATCCTTACGACGTACCTGAACTGATTGCCCTACCCATCACGCACGGACTGCCTGCCTATCTCGACTGGCTGGCCACGGAGACTGAAAAGCATGATCAAGAACAAGAATAAGTGGGTTCGCCTGCTCGTCGCACTGCCCGTACTTTGGGGCGCGCTGGCGCTTTCTCAAGGGGCGCTCTTGCCGCCGGCGCACGCTGAAGAATTTCTAGACCCCGAAGTCGCATTCAAGTTCTCCGCACGCGCGCTCGATGCCAACACGCTGGAAGCGCGCTGGCAGATCGCCGACGGCTATTACATGTACCGCGACAAGTTCCGGTTCGAGGTCGCCGGCGCCGCGCTCGGAACGCCGCAGTTGCCTGCCGGCAAGATGAAGGACGACGAATTCTTCGGCAAGGTCGAAAGCTATCGCGATGACGTGCGCATCGCGCTACCGATCCAGCGCACGCCAGGTACCCAATCGGTCACCCTGACCGCCACCTCGCAAGGCTGCGCCGACGCCGGGCTGTGTTACACCCCGCAAACCGCGAGCGTGTCGATCAAGCTGCCTGCATTGGCGGCTGCCGCCGTGGCTGCACCTGCCGCGCCCGCTGCAGCCAATTCTGCGCTGGACGGTCTGCGCAGCCTGTTGGGCGATACCGGCATGCCGAAACTGCTGCCGCCGGACGAGGCCTTCCTGGTCGCCGCCACCATGCCGGATGCGCAGACGGCCAGGTTCGATTACACGCTGACTGCCGACACCTATCTGTATCGCGACAAGCTCGCCTTCGTCGTCAAGTCGCCTGCCGACGTGAAAGTGGCGCAGGTCGATACGCCGGCGGGCGAGGTCAAGGACGACCCGAGCTTCGGCCGAACCGAGGTGTACCACCAGAATTTTGCCGCCGGCGTGACGCTGTCGCGCGCGCTTGCCAGCGGCGAACAGCTGGTGCTGGAAGCGACCTGGCAGGGCTGCAACGAGGCGGTTGGCGTGTGCTACCCGCCGATCACGCGCGACTTCACGCTAACGGCGGGCGCGTCTGTCAGCGCCAGTGCACAGGCCGTGCCGGCCGAGCCCGCCAGTGAATCCGATACCTCGCGTATCGAGCGCGTGCTGAAAGGCGGCAGCTTCTGGCCGGTACTCGCCACCTTCTTCGGCCTCGGCCTGCTGCTGGCGTTGACGCCCTGCGTGTTCCCGATGATTCCGATCCTGTCGGGCATCATCGCCGGGCAGAACACGAAAGTGACCAAGACCAGCGGCTTCCTGCTGTCGCTCGCCTACGTGCTGGGCATGGCGATCACCTATGCGGTGGCCGGCGTGGCGGCCGCGCTGTCCGGCACCCTGATTTCGAATGCCCTGCAGAACCCGTGGGCGCTTGGAATCGGTTCGCTGGTTTTCGTTGGCCTGGCGCTGTCGATGTTCGGCTTCTACGAGCTGCAATTGCCGAGTGCGCTGCAGAGCAAGTTTTCCGAGCGCGCCAACAAGATGAAGGGCGGCAGTTTCTTCGGCGTGTTCGCCATGGGCGCGCTGTCGGCCGTCATTCTCGGCCCCTGCGTCGCGCCACCGCTGGCCGCCGCGCTTGCCTTCATCGCGCAGACCGGCAACACCGTGCTCGGTGGCGTCGCGCTGTTCGTGCTGGCGCTGGGCATGGGGGTGCCGCTGCTGCTGATCGGCCTGTCTGCCGGCGCCCTGCTGCCGCGCGCCGGCGGCTGGATGAATGCGGTGAAGTATTTCTTCGGCGTGATGATGCTGGCCATCGCCATCTACCTGATCTCGCCCGTCGTTCCAGGCTGGGTCAACATGCTGTTGTGGGCGCTGCTGCTGGTCGGCTCGGCGATCTTCCTGCATGCGCTCGACCCGCTGCCGGCCCATGCAAGCGGCTGGTCGCGTCTGTGGAAGGGGCTCGGCGTGATGCTGCTGATCGGCGGCCTGGCGATCCTGCTTGGCATGCTGGCGGGCAGCCGCAATCTGCTGCAGCCGCTCGATGTATTCAAGGGCGGCGCAGGCGGTGTGGCGATGGCGGCCGAGCAGAAGGGTTTGGCGTTCGAGATGGTCAAGGATGTGGCCGAACTCGACGCGCGCCTGGCAGCGGCCAAGGCCGACGGCCGCGCCGTGATGCTCGACTTCTATGCCGACTGGTGCGTGTCGTGCAAGGAAATGGAAAGCTTCACCTTCAGCGACGCCCGGGTGCAGGCGCGCCTGGCGGACGTGGTGCTGCTGAAGGCCGACGTCACCGCCAACAGCGACGCCGACAAGGCGCTGCTCAAGCGTTTCAACCTGTTCGGCCCGCCCGGGCTGATCTTCTGGAACAGCGCCGGCGCGCAGTCGGATTTCAAGGTGATCGGCTACGAGAACGCCGACAAGTTTCTGGCGAGCATCGACTCGGCGCTGGGACGCTGACGCATCCCGGGTGACTTAGGGCTGGCGTCGCAGCATCGCGATGCTGTCCTGCAGCGGGGTGACGATGGGCTGAATTTTGCGCCGCATCAGCGAACCGATCGCGGTCGTTTTCAGGAAGACCGGCCGCACGCTGTCGGCGTCCACTGCAGCCAGTGTGTCGAGCGCGGCGCAATCCGCTTCGAACTGCGGGGCCGCGTCGAGCAGGGCTTCGCGCGCCGCATGGCGCGTGGCCTCGTCAGCCTGACGCAAGGGCGCGCACCACTGCGCCAGCGCATCCAGCGTGTGGTTGACCACTTCCTGAATTTCCGGGCGATCAAGGATCAGCGCGGTGGTGGCGATGAAGGTCTGCCCCTGCGCCGACAGCGCTTTTTCCAGCATCAGGCTGTAAGGGTTGTCGGCGAGAACCGGCACGCTGGCGTGATCGGCGCGCGCGGGGCGTGGATTGGGCAGCTGGTCCGGCTGCAGTTCGAGGAAGGCCACGTAATACGAGTTGCGGCTGCTGCCGCGCTTCCAGATCGCCAGCCGCTCGGCATCGGTGAGCACGCCCGAATACAGCATCACCGCGACGGTATCGAGAATGCCGAGGTCGTCCTCGTGCAGAAACGCCAGGTGGTCGACCAGGAATTCGGCGAGCGTGCGCCCCATGCTGCCGCGGCACACCACGTCGCGCATCAGCATCAGCCGAGCGTTCTCGAGAGTCGGCATGCACCACCAGGCGTAGCGTGCCAGTTCGTCGGTGAGCGCGGGCGAATGCACCACCGCCACCACCGCTTCCTCTTCGGCAATCAGCAGCAATTGCGCCAGATGCTGGATCGACAGCCCGGCCTGCGACTGCCGGGTCCAGCGCGTCAGGTGGACCGGATAACCGCCGGGCGAGCCGAGCGCATAGCCTGACAGTTGCTCGCGTACGCGCTTCAGGTAGCGGTCGGTGCGTTCGTTGGGTTTCAGCGGCACGCTGGCCTCGCCCTGCGGCGTCAGCGCCCACAGCGTCATGTTCGATTCGTCGATGCGGACGGCCTTGAGTTCGGTGTTGAACAGGACGTTGAGGCGCAGTTCGTCTTCGGGGGAGAGTTCGTCGTTCATCGTGAAAACCCTTCCGTCATAGACCGGCGAACACCTCGCGTGCGGCGGCGATGGTGGCGTCGATGTCGGCGTCGCTGTGCGCGGCCGAGACGAAGCCCGCTTCATACGCCGACGGTGCGAGGTAGACACCACGATCCAGCATGGCGTGGAAGAAGCGGTTGAAGACTTCCTTGTCGCACTGCATCACTTCGGCAAAGCTCGCCGGCGGCCTGGCCGCGAAGTACAAGCCGAACATGCCGCCGACCGAATCGGCGCAGAAGGTGACGCCTGCGTCCGCTGCGGCCTGGGTCAGGCCCTTCACCAGCCGCTCGGTGCTGGCGGCGAGGCGCGCGTAAAAGCCCGGTTCGGAAATTGCTGCGAGTGTCGCCAGTCCGGCGGCCACCGCGACCGGGTTGCCCGACAGCGTGCCGGCCTGGTACACCGGGCCGGTCGGCGCCAGCGCGTCCATGACGTCGGCGCGGCCGCCGAAGGCGCCCACCGGCATGCCGCCGCCGATGACCTTGCCGAGCGTGGTGAGGTCCGGTTTGATGTCGAGCAGTTTCTGCGCGCCGCCCAGATCGACGCGGAAGCCGGTCATCACCTCGTCGAAAATCAGCAGCGCGCCGTGCGCATCGCACAGGCGGCGCATCGCCGCCATGAATTCGGCGGTCGGCTTGACCAGGTTCATGTTGCCGGCAAACGGCTCGACGATGATGCAGGCGATCTCGTTGCCGATGGCAGCGAAGGTGCGCTCCAGTCCGGCAACATCGTTGTAATCGAGCACCAGGGTCTGTGCCGCGACTTCCGGCGGCACCCCGGCCGAGGTGGGGTTGCCGAAGGTAAGCGCGCCGGAACCGGCCTTAACCAGCAGGAAGTCGGCGTGGCCGTGGTAGCAGCCTTCGAACTTGATGAACTTGCTGCGCCCGGTGAAGCCGCG
>DASTEA010000087.1:0-2673 GCA_035710075.1 Thiobacillus sp. | reverse complement strand
GATCATGCTTGAAGACGTCAAGGCGCTGGTTCGTGAGGTCGCCCGGCGCGAGGTGACGCCGCGTTTTCTCAAGGTGGCGCACAGCCACAAGGTGGACGGCAGCCTGTTTACCGAGGCGGATTCGGAAACGCAGGCGGCGCTGGAGGCGGCGCTGCCACGGATCAAAAATGTGCCGGTGCTGGGCGAGGAAATGACCGAGCAGCGGCAGCACGACGCTTGGGATGCAGGGCGCAACGGACTGTGGTGCGTCGACCCTATCGACGGCACCTCAAATTTTGTCGCCGGCGTGCCGTATTTCGCCGTGTCGGTGGCTTATCTCTACAAGGGTGAGCGCCAGCTGGGCGTGGTGTACGATCCCATTGCCGACGAAATGTTCAGCGCCGAGCGCGGGCGCGGCGCGCATCTGAACGGCGAACCGCTGCCCCTGCGTGCGCCTGTCGCCGAGCTGCGGCGCGCGCTCGCCGGGGTCGAGATGAAACGCATCGACCGCGAGCTCGCGGGGCGGCTGGCGGCTTGGCCGCCGTACGCCTCGCAGCGCAATTTCGGCGCCTCCACGCTGGACTGGTGCTATACCGCCGCCGGCCGCTTCGACATCTATGTGCACGGCGGGCAGAAGCTGTGGGATTACGCCGCCGGCGCGCTGATCCTGGAAGAGGCGGGCGGGCGGCTGGCCAGCCTGTCGGGCAGCTTCGACATCGCCAGCGTGTGGGAGCGGTCGGTGGTGGCCTCGGCCAGTCCCGAGCTGTTCGAGCTCTGGCGCGACTGGCTGAAGGCGGCCGGCGCATAAGCCACGCCATCGGGCAAATAAAAAGATTTTAGAGCTCGCTCCTGAGCCGGCGCTTGAGTTGTGCGCGCCAAGTCCTTGTCCCACCACCCTTTCTTTCCGCTTTTGGCCTGGCTTGCGGAAGCCAGCCCTGCTGGCGGATAATCAGGGTTTTTGCATATTCTTGCCCAAGCAGCCGCTGCACGGCTTGCTCGGGCGTCTATGCGGTGCTTTTTTACTTAGCTGAAGGGAACGCAATGCCAACCCGTAACGACCTGGCCAACGCCATCCGCGCGCTTGCAATGGATGCAGTCGAAAAGGCCAAATCCGGCCATCCCGGCGCCCCCATGGGCATGGCGGAAATCGCTGAAACGCTGTGGAACCACCATCTGCGCCACAACCCCCCTAACCCCAAGTGGGCGGATCGCGACCGCGTCGTGCTGTCGAACGGCCACGGCTCGATGCTGATCTACGAGTTTCTGCACCTGACCGTCTATGACCTGTCGATGGACGACCTGAAGCAGTTCCGCCAGTTGCATTCCAAGACCCCCGGTCACCCCGAATACGGCTACGCGCCCGGCATCGAGACCACCACCGGCCCGCTCGGCCAAGGCATCACCAATGCCGTCGGCATGGCGATGGCGGAAAAAGTCCTTGCCGCCGAATTCAACAAGCCCGACCACACCATCGTCGACCACCACACCTACGCGTTCCTGGGTGACGGCTGCATGATGGAAGGCATCTCGCACGAAGCCTGCGCGCTGGCCGGCACCTGGAAGCTCGGCAAGCTGGTCGCCTTCTGGGACGACAACGGCATCTCGATCGACGGCCACGTCGAACACTGGTTTACCGACGACACCGCCAAGCGCTTTGAAGCCTACGGCTGGCACGTCATCGCCAATGTCGACGGCCACGACGTCGTCGCGCTGGAAGCCGCCATCCAGGCCGCCAAGGCCGAGACCGGCAAGCCCACCCTGATCTGCTGCAAGACCATCATCGGCAAGGGCTCGCCCAACAAGGCCGGCACCCACGACGTGCACGGCGCCGCGCTGGGCCACGACGAAGTGGTGGCCACCCGCAAGAACATGGGCTGGGACCACCCCGCGTTCGAAGTGCCCGCCGACATCTACGCCGGCTGGGATGCCAAGACCAAGGGTCAGGGACTGGAAACGCTGTGGAACAACAAGTTCGCCGAATACAAAAAAGCCTACCCGGCTGAAGCCGCCGAGTTCGAGCGCCGCATGAAGGGCGAACTGCCCGCCAACTGGAAGGCGCACGTTGCCGACAAGCTGGCCGCGCTCAACACCAAGGCCGAAACCGTCGCCACCCGCAAGGCCAGCCAGATCGCGATCAACGCGCTGGCGTCCGCGCTGCCCGAGTTCCTCGGCGGCTCGGCCGACCTCACCGGCTCCAACCTGACCAACTGGGAAGGCTGCCATCCGGTGCGTCACGGCAACCCCGGCAACTACATCAGCTACGGCGTGCGTGAATTCGGCATGGCCGCGATCATGAACGGCATGGCGCTGCACGGCGGTCTGCTGCCGTTCGGCGGCACCTTCCTGATGTTCTCGGAATACTCGCGCAACGCCATCCGCATGGCCGCGCTGATGAAGCAGCGCGTGATCCACGTGTTCACGCACGACTCCATCGGCCTCGGCGAAGACGGCCCGACCCACCAGCCGGTCGAGCAGACCGCCACCCTGCGCATGATCCCCAATATCGACGTCTGGCGTCCGTGTGACACGGTCGAGACCATGGTCGGCTGGGCTGCTTCGGTCGAGCGCACCGACGGTCCCACCCTCCACATCCTCAGCCGCCAGAACCTGCCGTTCATGAAGCGCGACGATGCGACCCTGGCCAGCATCGCCAGGGGTGGCTACGTGCTGAAAGACGCCGCTGGCGCCAAAGCC
>DASTEA010000086.1:0-2571 GCA_035710075.1 Thiobacillus sp. | reverse complement strand
TGTGCAGGGTTTACAGGAGCAGAACATATGGCGAACTCCGCCCAGGCGCGCAAGCGCGCACGTCAAGCCAGCGCGCAGCGCGACAGCAACATGAGCCAGCGCTCGGAATTCCGCACCGCCATCAAGAAAGTGCGCAAGGCGATCGAAGCCGGCGACAAGGCCGCAGCGCAGCAGGTCTTCCAGACTTCCATGAGCCTGATCGACAGCATTGCCGACAAGAAGATCGTTCACAAGAACAAGGCTTCACGCCACAAGAGCCGCCTGTCTCTGGCGGTCAAAAGCATGGCCTGAGCGCCTGGCGCTCCGGCGCTGCATGGATTAGCCAGCGCAGCACAATAAAAAACGCCGCAGATGCGGCGTTTTTTATTGTGCGTGCCTAGCGTACTGAAAGCGGGAGCTGCGGGTTGGCAGCGAGGATTCAGTCAGCGTTTTCGGTCAGCAATTCGTTGCTCGCGGCAAAGGTCTGCAAAAAACGGTAGGCGGTCGGGTCGGAATCCCTGAGCTTTTTGTCCACCACCACGCAGGGGATGCCTTCCAGCGTGGTGGGTTGCACGTAAGGCGAATAATTGGTGCGGTTGTTGGGGTCGATCACCGCGAACGCACCCGCCAGGCGGTCGGCCCAGTCGCTCGGTCGAAACCGGGTGCCCTGGGTGGTGATGCCGCGAATGATGAAGGGGGCGTTGGCGGAAGCGTCATCCATGAGGGGGCGGGCTGCTGAAGGAATTGGCGGATTTTAGCATGCAGCCAGAGGGGGGATGGGGCGGCTTCGCTTGCATCGCCGCGACATTTTGAAGATACTGGCGCCCGCTTACCCGACCAAATCGGTCAACAATTCGCTTAATAATTTTAAATGGAGGAGAGAACCATGAAAAACCCGCTGGATTCCTTATGGGGGACCGTCATCGCCGGCCTGGTGCTGACGGTGGTGTTGTATATCTTTGCCAATAACTTTCTTCTGAACGGGGTGTAATCGGACATGGAATATTCAATGGGGATTTTCCGCTGGGTCCATTTCATGGCCGGCGTGATGTGGATTGGCCTGCTGTATTACTTCAACTTCGTTCAGGTGGCCGCACTCAAAAACGCTGCTGCCGACGGCACCGCGGCCGGCATCACCAAGCACGTTGCGCCGCGCGCGCTGCTGTTCTTCCGCTGGTCGGCCGTGGTGACCTGGCTTGCCGGCGCCGCGCTGCTCGGTCCGCGTTTCGTCCCGGCCTTCACCCTCCAGCCCGATGCGGCGCTGATCGGCATCGGCGCCTGGCTGGGCACCATCATGCTGTTTAACGTGTGGGTGTTGATCTGGCCGAACCAGAAGAAGATTCTGGGCATGACGCCGGCTTCCGACGACGAGAAGAACAGGGCGCGCCGAGTCGCTTTCCTGGCATCGCGTACCAATACCATGCTGTCGATTCCCATGCTGTTCTTCATGGGCGCAGGCGTGCACGGCTTCTGATAGCCCAAAAAACGCGAGCGTAGTAATATTGTGGGAGAGATACGGCGGCTTAGGCCGCCGTATTACTTTAGTGACTTGATTTCGTCTTTAGCAAAGCAGACCTTAGAGCCATGTCCGAACACTTGATGAATACCTATGCCCGCCAGCCCGTCGCCTTTGTGCGCGGCGAAGGCGCCTACCTGTGGGACGAGGCCGGCAAGCGTTATCTCGACGCGGTCGCCGGCGTGGCGGTGAACGGGCTGGGCCATGCCCACCCCAAACTGGTGAAGGCGATTGCCGACCAGGCCGCGACCTTAATCCATTCGTCCAATCTGTATCGCGTGCCACGCCAGGAAGAACTGGCTGACCGGCTGTGCGAACTGGCCGGCATGGATCGCGCCTTCTTCTGCAACTCGGGCTGCGAGGCCAACGAGGCGGCGATCAAGCTGGCGCGACTGTATGGCCACGGCAAGGGCATCGAGGTGCCGACCATCATCGTGATGGAAAAGGCCTTCCACGGCCGCACCATGGCGACGCTGACGGCAACCGGAAGCCGCAAGATCCAGGCAGGCTTCGAGCCGCTGCTGTCGGGCTTCGCGCGGGTGCCGTTCAACGACATGGAGGCAATCCGCCACGTCGCCGAGCACAACAAGAGCGTGGTGGCGGTGCTGGTCGAGGTGGTGCAGGGCGAAGGCGGCGTCAACTTGATGGCGCCCGACTACCTGGCTGAATTGCGTGCGATTTGCGATGCCCACGGCTGGCTGCTGATGCTGGACGAGGTGCAGACCGGCATTGGCCGCACCGGCACCTGGTTCGGCTTCCAGCATTCGGGCGTGATGCCGGACGTGATGGCGCTGGCCAAGGGCCTGGGATCCGGGATGCCGATCGGCGCCTGCCTCGCGCGCGGCGCGGCGGCCGACGTGTTCAAGCCGGGAAGCCACGGCTCAACCTTCGGCGGCAACCCGCTGGCTTGCGCGGCGGCGCTGGCGACGCTTGACGCGATCGAGGAAGAGAAGCTGCTCGACAATGCGCGCGTGCGCGGCGAGGCGATCCGCAGCGGCCTGCGGCAGGCGCTGGACGGCGTGCACGGCGTGGTCGACATCCGCGGCGAGGGCATGATGATCGGCCTCGAACTGGAT
>DASTEA010000085.1:0-5653 GCA_035710075.1 Thiobacillus sp. | reverse complement strand
CAACTCGCCGGACATCACCCACAAGTCAGACGTCAACGGTGTGCGCCTGGGATTGTCGAGCGGCCAGGCGGTGCGTTCCGCCTTCGGCGAGATGCTGGCCGACGTCAAGCGGCTGCGCCCCGACGCCACCCTCGACGGCATTGTGGTCGAGCCCATGGCGGCCCGCCCGCACGCGCGCGAAGTGCTGCTGGGCATGACCTCGGACCCGGTGCTGGGACCGGTGATCGTATTTGGCGCCGGCGGCGTCGATGTCGAAGCCTTCCGCGATCGCGCGGTCACCCTGCCGCCGCTGAATCGCTATCTGGCGCGCGACCTGATCCAGCGTACCCGCGTCGCGACCCTGCTGGGCCCCTTCCGCAACCGCCCGCCGGTCGACATGGACGCGCTGGAGAACGTGCTGCTGCGCCTGTCGGAAATGGTCTGCGAACTGCCCTGGCTGGCGGAAATGGACATCAACCCCTTGCTGGTCGACGAGCACGGCGCGCTGGCACTGGATGCGCGCATCGTCATCGCGCCGCGCGTGCCGATGGCCGACCGCTACGGCCACATGGCGATCCACCCCTATCCGGCGCATCTGGTGACGCACTGGCAATTGCCGAGCGGCAACGATGTGCTGATCCGCCCGATCCGCCCGGAAGATGCCGAGCTGACCCAGGGCTTCGTGAAGAGCCTGTCCGCGGAAACCAAATATTTCCGTTTCATGGATGCGGTGAGCGAGCTGTCCCCGGTTGCACTGGCGCGCCTGACCCAGATCGACTACACGCGCGAAATGGCGCTGCTGGCGCTGACCGAGATCGACGGCCGCGAAGTGGAGCTCGGCGTCGCGCGCTATGCCATCAATCCGGATGGGGCGTCCTGTGAATTCGCGCTGGTGGTCAGTGACCAGTGGCAGAAGCAGGGCATCGGCCACAAGCTGATGGATGTGCTGATGGACGTGGCACGTGGCAAGGGTCTGAAGGTGATCGAGGGCGAAGTGCTGAAATCCAACCGCCCCATGCTGAAGCTGGTGGAAGCCCTGGGGTTCCGCATCGAGCCGCACCCCGAGGACGACGCTGTGCGCAGGATTTCACGCGAGCTGTAGCGCTGCGGAGCCGGTTGGGCACTGCTTCGATGAGGCGTCTAGACGCTGTCTTCGCGGCGTGCCGATGCGCAACACCCTGCCGCCGGTCCGCTCAGGCCTTGCCAATCTTGAGGTCAAGGCAGCGCAGATATGCCGCCGAGTCGAACGCCGTGTGGTAGCGCTGCACCTGCCAGATCATCTCGGCCAGGCAGTCCATCACGGCGTGCTGGGCCGCCATCGCATCGCCATGCTGCTTCAGCAGGCGCTGGTAGCGGTCGCGGATTCCCGGTGGCTGGTCGACCGACAGCTGCTCACTGATGGCCAGGTGTATCGACAGGTGCAGAAAGGGGTTGGTTTCACCGGATTCCGGCAGGTAATCCCGCTCGATATAACGATCAGGCTGATCGAGCAGGGCATGGTATTCCGGGTGCGCCAGCACGACGTCGAGCGCCGGCCGCTCCGCACCCGTCAGCGGCTGGCCCGCCCGGTATTTCGACCACAGGTCGAAAAAGAACTGGCGGACCTGGTCGCGGCTGGGATTAAACACTTTTGAACTTGTACTCGCACAGGTCCGCGATGATGCACTCGGGGCATTTCGGCTTCCTGGCCTGGCACACATAGCGCCCGTGCAGGATCAGCCAGTGATGGGCGTCCACCCGGAATTCCTGCGGGATGGTCTTGAGCAGCTTTTTTTCCACCTCCAGCACGGTCTTGCCGGGGGCGAGGCCGGTGCGGTTGGCGACGCGGAAGATATGGGTGTCGACCGCCATGGTGGGGTGGCCGAACGCGGTGTTGAGAATCACGTTGGCAGTCTTGCGCCCGACGCCCGGCAGGGCCTCGAGTGCGGCACGCTCGGCCGGAACCTGGCTGCCGTGCAGTTCGATCAGCATTTTGCAGGCGGCGATGAGGTGGCGGGCCTTGCTGTTGTAGAGTCCGAGGGTCTTGATGAAATCGGCGAGCCCCGCTTCGCCCAGCGCGTAGAGGGCTTCAGGCGTGTTGGCGACCGGAAACAGCCTGCGCGTTGCCAGGTTGACGCCCTTGTCGGTGGATTGCGCCGACAGCACCACCGCCACCAGCAACTCGAATGGCGTGCTGTATTCGAGCTCGGTGGCGGGATGCGGATTGGCGGCGGCGAAGCGGCTGAAAATTTCGTGACGTCTGGCGGCGTTCATGTGCCCGCCCTAGCTATATCCGGATGGCGAAGCTTCGGCACGCGGCTTCAGCGGCGGCTTCATGCCGGCATCGGCGCGGCGGCATGGACGCGCCGCTCGGCGCGGGCCTTCTGCCAGTTGTGCGCGGCGATCAGCAGGCCCAGTGCAATGAAGGCGCCGGGCGGCAGGATGGCTAGCAGAAAGCCCTGGTAATTGGGCAGCACGTGCAGCACGAATTGCTTGGATTGTTCGCCGAACACCAGGTCGATGCCGGACAAGAGCGTGCCCTTGCCGGCGAGTTCGCGCATGCCGCCCAGCACCACCAGCACCAGGGTCAGGCCCAGTCCCATCGCCACGGCGTCGACCACGCTGTGCAGCGGGTGGTTTTTGGAGGCGAAGGCGTCGGCGCGTGCCAGCACGATGCAGTTGGTGGTGATCAGCGGAATGAAGATTCCCAGCACCAGATAGAGCGGATGGACGAACGCGTTCATCGCGAGGTCGATCACCGTGACCAGCGCGGCGATGATGAGCACGAATACCGGGATGCGGATTTCGTGCGGGACGAAATGGCGCACGCTCGACACCGCGCCGCTGGCGGAAGCCATCACCAGCATCGTCGCAAGCCCCAGCGACAGCGCGTTGACCACGGTGGTGCTGATGGCGAGCAGCGGGCACAGCCCCAGCAACTGCACCAGGCCGGCATTCTGCTTCGACAGGCCGTTGTGAAAAAGCGTGCGGAATTCCTGCAGGGTCATGGGGGCGTCTCCTTGTTTGCTGCGGCCTCGTCGGCCAGCAGCGCGGCGCGGTTGCGGGCAAAATAGTCCAGCGCAGCGCGCACCGCCTTGACCACGGCGCGCGGCGTGATGGTGGCGCCGGCGCGGGCGTCGAACTGGCCGCCGTCCTTGGCGACTTTCCAGCGCTTGGCTTCGGGCGCGCTCAGCGACGTGCCGACAAACTGCTCGATCCACGGGCTTTTGCTGCGTTCAATATAGTCGCCCAGCCCGGGCGTTTCTTGGTGCCTGGTGACGCGCACGCCGGTGACGGTGCCGTTGACGTCGATCCCGACAACCAGGTGGATATTGCCGCCGTAGCCGTCCGGCGCGATGGCTTCCAGCACCACCGCGGTGATGATGGTGCCGCGACGGGCGATCCACATCGCGGATGGCTGGCGCGTCCCCAACAGTTCATTTGGCGGCACGCCTTGCTGGCTGGCGAGCAGGTCGTTGTCGTACAGCGCGGGCGGCAACACCTGGCTCAGCAGTGCCAGCTTTTCGGCCTGCTGGCTGCGCTCGATGGTGGGTTGGGTGCGCGCGAAGGTGAAGGCCAGCAGGGCGGTGGCGACGACCGCGAAGGCGAACAGGATCATCCCGGTGCGCAGCGCGTTGCGGCCGGCGGCCTTGAATTGCGAAATCACGCCGGGGGCGCCTTGCTGCGGCGCTTGTCTTCGCCATAGACAAGCGGCTGGGTGTACTGGTCGATCAGCGGCACGCACAGGTTCAGCAGCAGGATCGCGAACGCCACCCCATCCGGGTAGCCGCCCCAGGTGCGGATGACGATGGTGAGCAGGCCCGCACCGAAACCGAAAATCAGCTTGCCGCGCGGCGTGGTCGCGCCCGACACCGGGTCGGTGGCGATGAAGAAAGCGCCCAGCATCACCGACGGCGCAAACAGGTGAAACCACGGCGCACCGAAGCGGCCGGCGTCAAAGAAGTGCAGGAAACCGGCGGCCAGCCAGACGCCGGCGAGAAACGCCAGCGGCACCTGCCAGCTGATGATGCGCAGCGCCCACAGCAGCAACCCGCCGAGCAGAAACGCCGCCGCCAGCCACTCGAAACCGACGCCGCCGTAATGGCCGAAGATCGGCTGCGTCATGATCTCGTCCACCGTCAGTTGCTGCAGCAGGCCGGTTCGCAGGGCATCCAGCGGGGTGGCCATGGTCACCGCGTCGAGCGTGGCACGGGGCACGTCGCCGCCAAAAATCACCGTCGCGCTCTGCACCAGCGTGAGCGGGGTCTCGGTGAGCGCAAGCGGCCCGGACCACTGCGTCATCTGCACCGGGAACGACACGATCAGCACCGCATAGCCGACCATCGCCGGATTGAAAATGTTCTGCCCCAGTCCGCCGTACAGATGCTTGGCGACCACGATGGCGAACAGCGTGCCGGTGACGATCAGCCACCACGGCGCCAGCGCAGGCAGCGACAGCGCCAGCAGCCAGGCGGTGACGATGGCGCTCAAATCGGTGAGGAAGGGCTGGGCCGGGTAGCCGCGCGCCTTCAGCATCGCCGCTTCGGCGACCAGCGCGGTGGCGGTGGCGAGCGCCAGGGTGACCAGGATGCCCGGCCCGAACAGCCAGACATAGACCGCGACGCCGGGGAGCAGGGCGGCCAGCACCCAGGCCATGACCTGGGTGACGCTGCTGCGGTCAAGGATGAAGGGGGCGGGCATGGGTTGTTTTTCTTTCTTGACGCCTTAGGGTTTTTCTTCGCAATCCAGCGGCTGGCGCGCCAGCTCGCGGATTTTAGCCCGGCGCGCCTCGATTTCCTCGATCTCGCGCTGGGTCTCGGGCGACAGCTGGTCGGTGTTCTTCGGCACAGCCTCGGCTTTCTTCGCCTGCGCGCGCGCCAGCGCGGCGGCGATCAGCGCCTTCTTTGCGTCGGCATCGCTGGGCGCCGTCCCCTCGGCTGCCGGGGCTGCTGCGAGTTCGGCACGCTTGGCCTGCGCCTTGGCCGCGAGCTTTGCGGCCTTCTCCTGCTTCTCGCGCTCCAGCCGGAACTGGCGGAATTCATGGCGTTCGCGCGCCAGGTCGGCGGCGCGCTTGTCCTTTTCGCGCGTCCAGATCTCGCTCTTGGCGTAGCGATAGAAATCGACCAGCGGAATATGGCTGGGGCAGACGTAGCTGCAGCAGCCGCACTCGATGCAGTCGAACAGGTGGTATTCCTGCGCGTGCCCGAAGTCGCCCGTCTTGGCAAAGCGGAACAACTCCTGCGGCTGCAGTTCGGCCGGGCAGACATCGGCGCAGCGGGTGCAGCGAATGCAAGGCAGCGCTTTGGGCAGCGGCGGAAACAGCGCGTTTGACTGCACCAGGATGCAGTTGGTGGCCTTGACCACCGGCACCTCCAGGTTGGGCATGGTCATGCCCATCATCGGTCCGCCCATCAGCACGCCGGTGCTGCCTTCACGGTCGCCCGCCAGCGTGATCAGCGTGTGCATCGGCGTGCCGATCAGCACCTCGACATTCTGCGGGCGCAGCACATGGCCGGTGATGGTGACCAGCCGCGAGATCAGCGGCTCGCCATGATGCACTGCGCACGCCAGTGCGTAGGTGGTGCCGACGTTGAATACCTGGATGCCGATGTCGGTCGACAGCTTGCCGGAGGGGACTTGCTTGCCGGTCAGGGTCTCGATCAGCTGCTTGGCGCCGCCAGCGGGATAGATCGCC
>DASTEA010000084.1:0-17880 GCA_035710075.1 Thiobacillus sp. | reverse complement strand
CACTCCAAGGGCGTGCTCATCCTGTCGTCCTTCCTGGCCAGCCGCTATGCGGCCGAACGGCCGCTCTCGCTGTCGGCCAGCCTGGTATTCGAGCAGACCTATGGCCAGGTGGAAGGCGACAGCGCCTCGGTGGCCGAACTGTGCGCACTCTTGTCCTCGCTGGCGAATGCGCCGATCCGGCAGTCGCTGGCGGTGACCGGCTCGGTCGACCAGTTCGGCCGCGTGCAGGCGATCGGCGCGGTGAACGAGAAGATCGAGGGCTACTTCGACATTTGCAAGCAGCGCGGCCTCAGCGGCCAGCAGGGCGTACTCATCCCCGCATCCAACATCGCGCACCTGATGCTGCGCCATGACGTGGTGGAGGCCGCGGCGGCGGGGCGCTTCCGCATCTACGCGGTGGAAACGGTGGATGAGGCGCTCGAACTGCTGACCGGCGTTGCCGTCGGCACGCCCGATGCCGAGGGCAAGCTGCCGGAAGGCAGCCTCAACCAGCGCGTTGCGCAGCGGGTCGAGCATCTGGCCGAGCTGCGCCGCAAGTATGGAAAAAAAGCCGAATCCACACCCGGCGCCAGCCATGAGAAAAACGACGATTGAGCGGCCAGCCGGCCTCAGAATCTGGGTGGCGCTGGACGAGTCGCCGCGCAGTACTGCTGCGCTGACGGCCGCTGCCGCCCTGGCGGCCGAACTCGATGCGGAACTGGCCGGGCTGTTCGTCGAGGATGTCAACCTGCAGCACCTGTTCGGCCTGCCCTTCGCCCGCGAATTCAGCGTGCTGACGGGCGAGGGGCGCCCGTTGTCGCAGGGGGAAGTGGAGCGGACCTGGCGGCGCGAGGCGGAGACCCAGCAGCGCCTGCTGGCGGAGGCTGCAGGAAACTTGCGCTTGCGCTGGTCGTTCCGCGTTGCGCGCGGCCGGGTGTCTACCGAGGTGAATACGCTGGCGCAGGCATTCGACCTGATCGTGCTGGGCAAGCGAACGGGAATCAGTGTCACGGCGGTTGCCCAGACCACGATCCGCTTGGCGGGCGTTCAGCCCAATGTGGGGGCGGGGCCGGTGCTGGTGCTGTTCGAGGATCGTACGACGTCCGCCAGCAGTTTGAATTTGGGCGCCAAGCTGGCGCGCCGCAACGGCGCCGAACTGGTGCTGCTGATCAACGCAGGCAGCGAGGAGGCGTATCGCGTTGCCTGCGCTGACGCCCGGAACGTGCTGAAGGAACGTGGAACAAGCGGGCGCTGTGTGTGGCTGGGCACGCTGGATGCGGCCAGCCTGGTCAGAGCAGTGCGCCGGGAAGGCGCGGGCTGCCTGGTGCTGGCCGACCGCGAACGCTTCCTCAGGCAGACAGGCTTCGAGCGGATGCTGGACGAGATCGAGTGCCCGATTGTGTTGACCCGCTAGGCGGAAAACGCAATCCCGCCATCAGCATGGGCTAGATTGAAAACAGTAAAAAGGGGACACATCATGGCCATCATCGGCATCGATCTGGGAACGTCCAACTCCGCTGCCGCCGTGCTGCGCGGCGGACGCCCCGTCATCATTCCCAGCGCCGAGGGCGTGAGCCTGGGCGGCAAGGCCTTCCCCAGCTACGTGGCGGTGACCGCCGACGGCCAGATGCTGATCGGCGAGCCCGCCCGGCGTCAGGCGGCGGCCAACCCGGAGGGCACCGCCACCGCATTCAAGCGCAGGATGGGGCAGCGCGAGGCCATCAAGCTGCGCGACAAGTCGTTCACCCCCGAGCAGCTGTCGGCCTTTTTGCTGCAGAAGATCAAGCGCGATGCCGAGGCCTTCCTGGGCGAGTCGGTCACGCAGGCGGTGGTCACCGTCCCGGCCTACTTCGACGACAACCAGCGCAGCGCCACCAAGGACGCCTGCAAGATCGCCGGGCTGGAAGTGGTGCGCCTGGTCAACGAGCCCACCGCCGCGGCGCTCGCCTACGGCCTCGACCGGCTGGGCCAGGAACTCAGGATCGCGGTGATCGACTTCGGCGGCGGCACGCTCGACGTCACCGTCATGGAGTTCGGCAAGGGGGTGTTCGAGGTCAAGTCGACTTCCGGCGACACCCAGCTCGGCGGCACCGACATGGACGGCCGCCTGATCGAGGCCCTGGCCGAGCGCTTCCAGTTGGCGACCGGGGTGGATCTGCGCGGCGACGCCCGCGCCATGGCCCGCCTCAAGGAAGCGGCGGAGGTGGCCAAGATCGAGTTGTCTGCCGGCACCAGCGCGCACATCAGCCTGCCCTACATCGCCGCGTCGGGCGGCGAGCCCAAGCACCTGGAGATGGACCTGTCGCGCACCGACCTCGAGCGCATCGTGCGCCCGGTGATCGAGCGCTGCCGCGGGCCGGTCGAACAGGCCCTGGGCGATGCGGGGATCCAGGCCAAGGAGGTCGACCGCATCGTCTTCGTCGGCGGCCCCACGCGCATGCCTGCGGTGCGCGCTTTCTTCGAGGAGATGATGGGACGCAAGGCGGAAATGGGCGTCGACCCGATGGAGTGCGTGGCCAGCGGCGCCGCGATCCAGGCCGGCGTGCTGGCGGGCGAGGCGGGGCTGGGCGAGATCGTGCTGGTCGACGTCACGCCGCTGACGCTCGGCGTGGAAACCCTGGGCGGCGTGGCCACCCCGCTGATCGCCCGCAATACCCCGGTGCCGGTGAAGCAGAGCGAGACCTTCACTACCGCCGCCGACATGCAGACTTCGGTGACCATCCACGTCTTCCAGGGCGAACGGCCGATGTCGGCCGACAACGTGAGCCTCGGCGAATTCAACCTCGACGGCCTGCCGCCTGCGCCCCGGGGCGTGCCGAAGATCGAGGTGACCTTCGACATCGACGCCTCCGGCATCCTCAACGTCAGCGCGAAGGACACCGCCAGCGGCAAGTCGCAGAGCATCCGCATCAGCGGCTCCACCCGGCTCAACGAGGCGGACAAGGCGCGCATGATCAAGGAGGCCGAGCAGTATGCCGAGGCCGACAAGAAGCGGCGCGAGGACGTCGAAAAACTCAACGAGGCGGATGCCGCCTGCTACCAGGCGGAGAAGATGCTGGCCGATTTTGCCGACAAGCTCACCGACGAGTTGAAAGCCCGCATAGAGACCGCGATGCGGGAAACCAAGGAGGCCTTTGGCCGCAAGGACGCGCCTGCCGCATCGGAGAAGGCCGAGGCCCTGAAGAAACTGCTCAAGGAAGCGGGCGCGGTGATTTATTCCCAGACGCCGAGTGCCGGCCCCTATGCCGAGACCAAGTTCCCCGGCGGCAACCCGCCGCCGTACGAATCCACCGGCGAGGCCCGGCCCTCCGGATCGGGCCCGCGGGGCAAAGTGGTGGATGCCGAGTACAAGGAAGAAAAATAGCGGGGTGACGTCATCAATTCCGTTTCGCAGCGCGACTACTACGAGGTGCTGGGTGTCCCGCGGGACGCCGATGCCAAGGCGATCAAGGACGCCTTCCGCAGTCTAGCCCTGAAGACCCACCCGGACCGCAACAAGGAACCGGGGGCCGAGGCGCGCTTCAAGGAAATCGCTGCCGCCTACGCGGTGCTGTCCGACCCGAAGAAGCGCGCGCAATACGATGCCGGTGGCCATGCCGGGGTGGCGGGCTACAGCGCCGAGGACCTGTTCGGCGGCATCGACTTCCAGGATCTGCTTCGCGGCTTTGATCTCGGCTTCGACTTCGGCGGCGGCCTGTTCGACCTGTTCTCCCGGTCCCAGCGCGGCCCTGCCCGGGGTGACAACATCAAGGTGGGCATCGCCATCCCGCTGGAGAAAGTGGCAAGCGGCGGCGAGGAAAGCGTGCGCTACGCGCGCTATGCGCCCTGCGAGCGGTGTCACGGCCAGGGCACCGCCGACGGCAAACCGCCCAAGGCATGCCCCACCTGCAAGGGCAGTGGCCAGCAGGTGACGGCCCACCAGAAGGGCAATGTGTCGGTGCGGCAGATCAGCCCCTGCCCGGTTTGCCATGGCAGCGGCAAGGCGATTGGCCGGGCCTGTCCGGCTTGCGGCGGGCGCGGCGAGGTTGAGAAGACCGAAAGCCTGACGGTCACCATCCCGGTTGGGGTGGAGGACGGCGTGGCGCTGCGGGTGGCGGGGCGGGGCATGGCCAGCCCGGAGCCTGGCGGGGTTCCCGGCGATCTGTATGTGGTGGTTAGCACCCAGCCGGACCCGCGTTTCCAGCGCGACGGCGCCGATCTCTGGCGGCAGGAAACTCTCCCCCTTACCGACGCTGTGCTGGGAACTAAACTGGAAGTGCCGACTTTGGAGGGTGGCAAGGCGCAAGTGGATATTCCCGCCGGAATCCAGCCTGACACGACAATGCGTCTGCGGGACAAGGGCTTGCCCCAGTTCGGCGGGAAGGGAAAAGGGGATCTCTATCTGCAGATCAGGATACAGATCCCGGAGAAACTCAGCCGTGAGGAGCGCGAGCTTTACGAGCGACTACGAGCGCTGGCCGGCAAGACCAAACGGCATTTCTGGGAGTAGGCGCTGCGTGAGACAAGCATGGGCATCAGGTCTCAGCGCGACCACAATCAAGGATCGGCACTGACCGGTTCATTCACAACCTGAATGAAAGGAAGACAAGATGAAAACACCCCTGCAAATCACGTTTCGCGGTTTTGAGCAGTCCGACGCGATCGAGACGCATATCCGCGAAAAGGCCGACAAACTGGAGACATTCTTCGAGCCGATCATGTCCTGCCGGGTGGTGGTGGAATTGCCGCATCAGCACAAGAACCAGGGCAAGCTTTTCAATGTGCGCATCGACATCGGCGTGCCGGGAAGCGAAATCGTGGTGAACCGCCACGAGCACGAAGACGTTTATGTCGCCCTGCGCGATGCCTTCGATGCGGCCAGGCGCCAGCTCGAGGACTATGGGCGGCGTCTGCGCCGCGAGACCAAGGCCCACCCGCAGGAATTCACCGGCCTGGTGACGCGCCTGGTCCCCGAGGAAGGCTATGGTTTCATCCGGCGTGCCGACGGCAACGAGTTGTATTTCAGTTCCGACAATCTGGTGAACACCACGTTCGATCAGATCAAGTCGGGCGACGAGGTGAAGTTCATCGAGGAAATGGCCGCCGAGGGTCCGCAGGCCAAGCGCGTCAGCGTGGGGCAACACCACATCCCGCTGTAGTTCAGGCGGGAGCGCGCTGGCGGCGCAAGTGCAGCCCTTCGCGCACCAGCGCCGCCTCGAAATCGGCAAAGCCGGTTGCCGCCTGTCCGTCGACCGTCCACAGGTGCCGCAGCCCGGCAAGGGCACGTTCCGGGTCATGGGTTCCAGGCCGCAGATAGCCCAGCGCAGTCGCGGCACTCCATGCCAGCGGCGACAGCGGCGGTTCGGCCTTGGCCCAGATGCCGCGCAGTTCGCGCAGAAAGATGCCCGCGGTGATGTCGCCGATTCCCTTGCCCAGGGCCTTGATCCGGTTTTCCAGATCGCGCGGATCGGCGGCGGCGTCATGGAGGGCATCGAGGCTGCCGGCGTAATCGCGCATTAGGGCTTCGCATATGGCGAGCAGCTTGGTGGCGGTCTTGTAGTCGTAACGCACATAGCCGCCGGCATCGAGGACCCCCACCAGGCCGTCCCAGCCGGTTTGCAGGATCCGATCGGGGGTGAGCACGTCGCGTGCGGCGAATTCGCGCCAGGTGCGGGTCGCGAGCGATTCCGAAATCCGCGCCCCGTACAGCACCGCCGCAAGAAACCACTTGAAGCGCTCGCCGGCATCGGATGCAGCGAGATCGATGCCGAGCGCGCGGGCATAGCGCCCGCCACGCCTTCTCACCAACTCGCCTGGTGCAATCCTGCGCACGATCGAGGCTCGATTGCCAGCCGCCCATGATTGCGGCCGCGTGCGCTCGCATGCCACGTCAACGCCGCAGCCGGGGACACCACCGGTGGAAGCGCTTTGTGCATTCGCCGTCCGGCGCTCGCGGCGTCAGCGGCAAACCCCCGTCCGACCCGGTGGACAAATGGGATTATTGTGCCGGCGGCGGTGTGTCCTCGCCGGGTGCGGGTTCGGGAGGATTGATATTGATCTCCGGGGGCGGCGCCGGTTCCGACGGATTGATGGTGATCTCCGGGGCCGGGGCCGGTGCGGGTTCGGGAGGATTGATATTGATCTGCGGGGCCGGTGCTTCCGAGTCCGGCGCTTGCGGAGCCGGGGCCTCTTCCACCTTCTGGCAGCCGGCCAGCACCAGCGCGAACGCGGCTGCGGCCAGCATCGAGCGTGTGATTTCCTGTTCCATCTCGCTTCTCCTTTGGGAAATGGGCGGCTCACCTCGCCGCCGGGACCCTCGGGCCGTTGCCACCCGGAGTCCATACGGACCAGCCCTTTGACAGGCCGAACATGCTATTCACCAATATAGGTAAATTTTCAGCGGAATCTTGCTTGCTCGATATCGCCAGGGCGGACCGCCGGGGAGGCCTGCGCCATGAAAAGGTTACATCGTTCGCCTGAGCAGCCTGGGGCGCGCATATCCGCCGGCCTGACGTTCGAGCCGGCTACCTCACTCCGCGCTGTTCCATCCATCCGCGAATAGCAGAAATCCACCCTGCGCCAGAGACCCGCGCAATGCTCAGCGTCACCGGGATCGACTCGATGCGCGTCAGCCTGCCTGCCCCGAACCGCCCCGCGGTTCGCGGGGCAGGCGGGTTATTGTGTTGGCGCGTCGCCAGGAGCCGGCTGCATGGGAGCGGCTTCCCCGGCTTCCCCAGGGACAGGTTCCATCGGGGCTTCCGTAGGCGCAGGCTCCATCGCGGGCGGTCCAGACATGGGCGTGGGCTCGGAAGGGGGGAACTGCGGAGCCGGAGCTTCCGAGCCCTGCATTTCCGGAACCGGGGCCTCTTCCTTCTTCTGACAGCCGGCCAGTGCAAGGCCAAGTAATGCGGCGACGAGTACCGAATATTTGATTTCCTGTTTCATCTCACTCCCTTTCGAAAATGGCCGGCGTTTAATGGCCGCCGGCCGTAGCCTGGATATTTGAAGCGCGACTTCACCTTCTGAGAGCGGCTGCACGGGCTAATACCCGGACGGAGGCTGGGCCGGCTTCGGTTGCATGGTCGCCCCTGGCTCGGGCTTGGGTTGATCGCTTGCTTTCTTGGTGAGGTATTGGTCGAATTCGCTCGGATCGACCTGTTCATCCCCATTGATGTCAGCGGCTTTGAAGGCCAGGTCGTCCTTGCCTTTGGCCTTGAATTCACCGAGGGAGAGGTAACCATCCTTGTTGGTGTCAAGGGCCTCGAACGACATTGCTTTACGATCGCCGCTGGCATAGGCAGGCAACATCGCAACGCCCAACAGGAGTGCGGCGAGTCGTGCTTGGGTTTTTCGGGTTCCTGATTTCATGAATCTCTCCTAACATTTTCGTTCTGCTGCAAGGGATACACTGGGCCGCGTTGCCATGCGTCCCGCCAGCAGCCAGGGGCCAAGAACAAAACCCGCCAGCACGACGGCGATTGTGTTTCGGCTTGCATGGCTTTGATGCCCGATGAAGAATGAAAATCGAGCAGATTTCTTTTGTATAGACGACTTTTTACCTTTATCCAAAAAAGGCGATTTTTCAGCCTGAATCGGGTTCGACAGCGGGTGACACGCCATCCAGTCGGGGCGCTCACAGAGTGTCCTTGAGCAGGCGCCGCAGCGCTGCGAGCGGCCGCGTATTGAGCACATCGTCCTTCTCCAGCCAGCCGCGCCGGGCCTGGCCGACGCCATACTTGAGATTGGAAAAGTCGAAGGTGCTATGGGCGTCTGAATTGATGCTGACGAGCACGCCTTCCTCCTTGGCCATCTGGCAGTGGCTATCCAGCAAGTCCAGGCGCTCGGGGTGGGCGTTAAGTTCGAGGAAACAGCCGCGCTTTTTTGCATGGCGGATGATGCGCAGCATGTCGACGTCGTAGGGTTCGCGCCGATCGATCAGGCGGCCGCTGGGATGGGCGAGCAGGCTGAAGTGGGGATGGTCCATCGCGCGCAGGATGCGCCCGGTCTGCTTCGCGCGCGACAGATGGAACTGGCTGTGTATCGCGCCGACCACCAGGTCGAGCCTACCCAGCACCTCGTCCGGCAGATCGAGGCTGCCATCTTCCAGGATATCCACCTCGATGCCCTTCAGCAGCGTGATGCCGTCGAGCTCCGGGTTGATCTGGTCGATCTCGTCGCACTGGTGGGCCAGCCGCAGCGGATCGAGGCCGTGCGCCATGGCGAGATGGCGCGAGTGCTCGGTGATGGCGAGGTATTCGAGGCCGAGTCTTTTTGCGGCCAGGGCCATCTCGCGCAGGCTGTCGTGCCCGTCGGTGGCGCGGGTGTGGGCGTGCAGATCGCCGCGCAGGTCGGAGAATTCCACCAGCGTGGGAAGCCGGCCGTCGAGCGCCGCCTCGATCTCGCCGCGGTCCTCGCGCAGTTCCGGCGGGATGAAGGGCAGACCGACGCTGCGGTAGACCGAGGCCTCGTCCTCGCCGGCGACGCGCTCGGTGCCGCGGAACACGCCGTACTCGTTGACCTTGAGGCCGCGCTTCTGCGCGATGCGGCGGATCGCGATGTTGTGCGCCTTGGACCCGGTGAAGTAGCACAGCGCCGCGCCGTAAGACTTTTCTTCCACCACGCGCAGGTCGACCTGCAATCCGGACTTGAGTCTAACGCTGGCGCGCGTGGTTCCGGCGGACACCACCTCGGCCACCTCGTCGTAGGCGGTATAGCGCTGCATCACCGGGCTGCCGGCGGCGGCCGTTACCAGGAGGTCGAGATCGCCCACCGTCTCGCGCATGCGGCGGAAGCTGCCGGCCACCGTCACCTGCCCGACGCCGGGGACGGCCTGCAGGAAGGCGGTGAGCGCCTCGGCGTACTGCGCCGCCACCGCCAGCTTGAAGCGACGCGTCTGGCTGGCATGCGCTTCCACCGCCTGCAGGATGTTGAGTTCGGTCTTTTCGCCGAAGCCGGGCAGGGCGCGGATGCGGCCGTCGCGCGCCGCCCGGTACAGCTGCTCGACGGTCTGCACCTCGAGATCGTGGTACAGCGCCTTGACCCGCTTCGGCCCCAGCCCGGGTATTCGCAGCAGCTCGGTGACGGCCGGCGGCAGTTCGCGTCGCAGCCGATCAAGCAGGCTGCAGCGCCCGGTCGTGATGATTTCGCTGACCTTGGCGGCGAGGTCGCCGCCGATACCCGGCAGCCGCGTCAGGTCCTCGCCTTTTTCCAGCAGCGCACGCGCCGCCTGCGGTAGCTCGCCCAGGGTGCGGGCGGCGTTGCGGTAGGCGCGGATGCGGAACGGGTTGGCGCCCTGGATTTCCAGCCGGTCGGCGATTTCCTCGAAAATGGCGGCGATGTCGGCGTTGTGGACGGGCATGGCGTTGGCGAGTGCGCGTTTCCTTGATGAATCAAGCATAGGGGGTGCGCGGCAGGACGCAATTGCATTCCGGGCGAGGTGCGGCGGCGTTTGCCGAAGGCTGGTCGGGCAAACAAGTTGCACCCCGGACTTTTTTGTTATGATTCCTGCAGTTGACACGGCTTGTTCATGGTGAGCCGGAGACTTGTTTTCAGTGCTGCCGGGGAGATTCGATGTCCTTGTTACTTCACTATTTCGCCTCTGACCCTTGCCCGTCAACAAAGGGGTGCCCCAGGAAAAACCCGGCCAATTCGGGGTCGGCATCGAGCGGGTTCCGCTCAATCTGTTGCGCAAAGCCATCGACGCCATTCGTGGTGCCGGCATGAAAAGCGGCGGCATCACCGTCGCGACGCGGCAGGTTGAAGACCTGGCCCAGACCAGTGTGATCGACAGCGGCCCTGGCTTCGATGCGGAGATGGCCGGCAAGGTGCTCAAGCCTTTATCCAGCCACAAGGAATATGGACGGGGAGGGGGGCTGCGAATCGGCCGCCGCCTGGTCGAGGCGCACAGCGGCCGGCTATCGGTGGAACCTCACGTCCCCGGCGGCATCTTCCCTTTCGTTCTGTCCTTCGCTTCATGAGCCAGACAGTATTCGTTGTCGACGACGACGCGGCGATGCGCGATGCCCTGGCCCAGTTGCTGAGGACGGCCGGCATGCGGGTGGAAAGCCACGCCGACGGCGCCGCTTTTCTGCTGGCCTATGAAGAAGACCGCCCGGGCTGCCTGTTGATCGACATGGCCATGCCCGGCATGACCGGGCTTGAAGTTCAGGCGGCGCTGAACGCACGCGGCCTGCCCATTCCCATTATTTTCCTCACCGGCCACGGCGACATCCCCATGGCCGTGCGGGCGGTGCAGGCCGGCGCCGTGGATTTCCTGGAAAAGCCCATTCAGGGCGCCGTACTGCTTGAACGGGTGCAGCGGGCCCTGGTGCTGGACCAGAAATGGCGCCAGACACAGGGCCGCACCCAGGCCATCCAGCAGCGCTATGCCCACTTGAGTTCACGCGAACGGCAGTGCATGGCGCTGGCGGTATCCGGCCTCACCAGCAAGGAGATCGCCCGCGAACTGGGCATCAGCCCGCGCACGGTGGAGGTTCACCGCACCCATGTCATGCACAAGATGGGCGCCGCCAACCTGGCGGACCTGGTCAACATGGCCACGTGCTGCCCCTGATCCACCCCCACCTGACCGCCCTGGTTAAGTAGTTTTACTGAGTATCGGTACAGATGATGCCCCGTCCCTATGGGGGGTATTGTTTGCCTAGGATTTTGTGCTCGATTTTTTTCTCCAGCGCAGTTCGGACATCCGCTCATGTCAGGGCTCGGTTCAGGCAGGTTCAATTTCAGAGGGGTAAGCATGTGGCCCGATAATTTTCATGATTCCGAAACTCAATACCGTGCGGCGGAGGGAACCGCCGAACCCGATGATCTCCGGAACGACGGGGACTCTGCAGCCGAGAGTCATGTCGATGATGCGTACGCGCTAGACATCACTCAACGCTATTTCGAGGACATCAGCCGTCTACGGATACTGAAGGCGGACGAGGAACAGGCGTACGCCCAACGTATGCGTCGCGGCGATCAGAAGGCTCGCGAGATCCTGATCACGCACAACCTCAGGCTGGTGGTGTATGTCGCCAAGCGCTATCTGGGACGCGGCTTGCCGCTGCTGGATCTGGTCGAGGAAGGCAACCTGGGGCTGATGCACGCCCTCGAGAAATTCGACCCGGACCGCGGCTTTCGTCTGTCGACTTACGCCACCTGGTGGATCCGACAATCCGTCGAACGGGCGCTGATGAATCAGTCGCGCACCATCCGCCTGCCCGTGCATGTGGCGAAGGAACTCAACGGCTGCCTGCGGGCCCGGAGCCAACTGGAAAAGCAGGGAATATCGGATCCCGGGATCGAGGCGATCGCCCACCGCACGGGCAAAACCGTCGAGGCGGTGCGCAAGGTCATGCAGCTGAACAGACCGCCTGTCCCGCTTGATGCGCCGCTGGACATCGATCCCGACCTGACACTGGGCGAAGCCATCGCCGACGAGCGTTGCGTGCCTCCCGACGAGCACCTGTATCAAGCCGAACTCGAACAGTTTGTGACGGAATGGCTGGCCAAACTTTCGGACAAGCACCGCTTGGTGATTGAGCGGCGCTTTGGACTGAACGACCAGGACACGGCCACCCTGGAAGAGCTGGCCAGTGAACTCCAGGTCACCCGCGAGCGGGTCCGGCAGATCCAGGTGGAAGCGCAGAAAGAACTGGCGATCGGCCTCAGGGAAAAAGGCGTGCTTAAAGAGAACTGGCTGCTGTGATGCCCCGCGACAGTGCAGCGAATGAAGTTCGGCAGGCCGCCAGGCCATGAGCAGCATACTGATCGCCCTGCATGGCCACCTCATCAAGCGTTCGGTGCTGAATGCAGTATTCGAATACTGCAGCAAGATGAAATTCAAGGTCAATGTCCTGCTGGTGGACGGGGAAGATGCCCCGTCGCAGGTACTGACGGATTTCCTGGCCAAATTGAAGCAGGCCGGGCTGAATGGCGGCCTATACCGGCAAGCGGGTTCTTTCGGTCAGGCCGTACTGAGCCATGCGAGTCGCCACAAGGGCATTCGACTGATCCTGGTGGACAGCATGAAGAACTGGGGCGCTCGTGTCCCCTTGGGAGCGCTGTCGCAACCCGTTGGCTTGTTTAGTGGCGTTGTCGCCACCTGAGGGGCGACACCAGTCACCATTCTGTAGTGGGCGAGGGAGAGGCCGCTATGAGTCATCCAATAAGACTAACAAGCGAAGAGGGGAATCAGCCTGACGCTTTTTTAAGTCCGACATCAGGCGTGCGCACGTTGGATGCGCATCTTGCGGGCGCTTTTGCGTATTTCCCCGACGCGTTCATTCTGGCTGATGGTGAAGCCCGGGTGTCTTATCTGAATCCGGTCGCTGAGCAACTGCTCGGGTTGTCGCTGGAAAAAGCACGCGGCCAGGTGCTGGACAAGGTGCTCAACCTGCAGGACGGGGTGACACGGCAATCCATACAAATAGGAGACTTTCCCGGCCAGCATATGCCATTCTCCGGGGCGTTCCATCTTCTCGTGCGCAATGGGGGCGGCGCCATTCCCGTGCAATGCAGTGTTGCACTGATCCGAACCGGATCCGGGGCGACGGGCAGTTTCATGATTGTGCTGCGCAATGCCAGCGGCCTGCAACTGTATATCGACAAGCTGGTGACGCAGTCGATGCACGACGAGCACTCGCGCCTGCTGCGGCGTGCCGAGCTGGTCAAGCGGTTGTGGCGCCTGTTGCAGGAGACCGACGAAGGCGAAACCCAGGCCTTCATGTATCTGGATCTGGACAACTTTAAATCCGTCAACGACACCGCCGGTCACGCAGCGGGCGATCTCGCCATCCGCCAGATCGCTTCGCGCTTCAAGGACGTGGTACGCGGTCGGGACACCCTGGCAAGGCTGGGTGGGGATGAGTTCGGACTGCTGCTTGAGCGCTGTCCGGCGGAGCGCGCGCGCCAGCGTGCGGAACAACTGCATCGGGTGGTGGAATCCTATGTCCTGCACTGGAACGGCGAAACATTCCGGCTGGGTGTCAGCATCGGCCTCGCCATTTTCAAAACGCACAAGCACAGTCTGAACGCCATTCTGGCCGCCGCGGATACGGCGTGCTACCAGGCCAAGCGTAATGGCGGTGATGGGGCCCACATTCAGGAAATCGTGCTCGACTGAGTTCTTGCCTGGTTTGGCAGGGCGTGCCGAGCAATGCAAACCCATCATCCGTCCAAACGCCTGTTTCTGATGGTTGCCCGCTCGGCGGCGCCCTTGGCGGCGGCTTCTGGTGAAAATCGGCTTTGCCGGGTGGCGTGACGAAGCCCCCCACCCGCATGACCGCTTAAAACGGCCACCCGCACCTAACTTTTGCCCAGCCCGGGAATGCGTATCTCCGCAACCAGCGGCAGATGATCGGAGGCGATGCGCGCCAGCTCCGAATTGGGAACCTCGATGCCGGTCACTTCAAGTCCGGGGCTGATAAAGACATGGTCAATACGCACCTTCGGAAAGCGGCTGGAAAAGGTGCTTTGGGGGCGGTGGTGTTTCGCCTCGGTTTGAGCATCTCGGAGGCGGCCGCCAAGCCTGCGGCACACCGGCGATGAGGGCAATGCGTTGAAGTCGCCGCACAGAATCACGGGTTCAAGGCACTGGTCGTGGCCCAGCCAACCGCCGCCGAGCAGGGCCTCGATCTGCGCGACGCGTTCGAGCGGGTAGAGGCCGAGATGGGTATTGATGATCTGAACCTCCCTGCCGTGCAGGTCGACGGCAACCCAGAGTGCCCCGCGCGGTTCCAGGTGCGGCTTGCCGGCGAGCCCCGGCAGCATGCCGGCCTTGACCAGACGCTGCGGCAGATGCGTCAGGATGGCATCTCCATAGCGTTCTTCCTCGAGATGCATGGCTGGATGGAAATGGAATTCCATCTCCAGGTAACGGGCGATCAGGTGCGCCTGATCCATGCCAAAGCTGCGCACGCGGCCCACGTCCAGTTCCTGCAGCGCCACCACATCCGGCCTGGCGCGGGCAATCACGCGGGCGATGCGCTCGGCATCGAGCTTGCCGTCCATGCCGACGCAGCTGTGCACGTTGTAGGTCATGACGCGAAGGCGGTCTGTTTGCGCGGCGTTGCGCTGTTTGCGGGCGCCGGTCGCTTGATGCTCCGGGCGCCCCAGGTGCTGCAGCGCCGCCTTGCGCAGATCGCAGGGGCGTAGATAGTCATGTTCGCGCGCCGCCAGCGGCGTGTCCTGCGCAAGCAGTGCGAAGCCGTGGGTTTCTTCCGGCGACGCACCGGCGTGCGCGCCGTTCTCCGTGGCAAAGGTCATCGGCGGCACGCCGTCGCGCCAGCCGAGCACGACGAGGTCGCCGGCATCCGCATGTTCGCAGAGGCGCACCAAGTCCTCGCCGACCGAATCGAGAAACGGATGTTGCGAACCGAACAGCGCGGCGCGGTCCTGCGGCAAACGGAATTCGCCGGCAGCGGTGCGGGCGCACAGCGTGCCCGGCCCCGTCACACTGAGCACGAGCGGAACCTGGTGCGTGCGTGCCAGTTCGCCGGCGACAAAATCGCGCGCCTCGTCGGCGAGTCCCTGCGGTAAATAGACGTGGCCCACGGGCCCGAGGGCGGCGACGAGCGGGTGCGCACCGTCCGTTTCGTCGCCATTGATGCCGAGGACCGAGAACAGACGCTGAATTTTCCGGCCGCCCAGAACCCGAACCCGCTGTGTCTGGATTCCCCCCGCGCCTTGAGAGCGAACTTTCAGCCCCGTTGTGCCCAGTTTCTCGAACGCCGCGGTCACGGCCTCCTCCAGGGTATAGCCCTGGACCTGCTGGTAGGGCCGGACGGCGGCCTGCCCGTGATCGGAATAGATCCAGACCTCGTAGTGCCGCCATGCGGAATGGTTGGCGGCGCGCCACAAGCGGGCGACGGCGTCGTCGATCCCTTTCAGCGTCCAGTGGGCAAACAGCGAGCGCGGGCCGCGGCGGTGCGACTGTTCGTCATAACCCAGGAAGTTGATGTGAATGATGGGCATGCCGCGGCTGATGTCGATCTTGCCGCCGATGACGCAGAGCTCGCGCAGCAGGATCGAGATGGCGACGCGAGTCGGAATGAATTTCAGTTCCTTGACGAAGTCCTGTCCAGCGACAAGCCCGCGCACAAAATCAAGCAGCGACAGGCCAAGCTCCATCACCAACAGGACAGCGACGCGCAGAAAACTGTAGAAATTGCTGAGCAGAAACGCCAGCAGCACCAGCGGATTGGCCGCGCGCAGCGTCGGCCCCCACCCCATCGATGAGGGACAGAAATGCGATTCCGCCGCACCGCCGGTGTAGTTGTCCGAGTAGGCGCTGCCGCCCTCGAGCAGCGCCTCGTTGCCCATGCCTGCGTGCAGCGCCTCGATGCGCGCCGCCACCTCCGGCTCGTACATGCGCACGATTCGGCGCGATTCGTGGTCCCTGAAGGAGAACGCCGGGACGGCCCCTTTGACGCCGTAGAAGAGTTCGGCCTGGACCGCGGGCGTCGTCGACGGCAGGCCCGAATAGTGGGCATGCAGCTGATAGTGTTCGCGCCTGATCAGCCGCCGCAGGAACGGCAGTTCACCGCGATTCAGGGCGCGCTCGAACTGCGGGTGCGAGAGCCCATCGATCTGGATCATGAGCAGCCCCGGCCGCGTCGGTGATCCCTCCGACACCGGCAGACGCAGCAGGCGCGCCAGCCACACGCTGCGACTGAGGCTGCGGCGCAGGCGCCGGAAAAAAGTCTCAATTCGGGCGAGCATGGGCTATCCGCTCATTCCCGCGGCCATTGGCGGCGAATTGCCGCCGACGCCTCGCACCCGCAGCCGCGCGCGATGCATCACTCTTCCTTTTCGGAAAACAGGCCGGCGCCGAGGGCCGCATCGCCTGCGCCGGCCACGCTTTTCAGAATGTCCCACTCCGTCTTGATCGCGGTCATGACCTCTTCCCAGGCGCTTTCGTCCTCGCCTGATTCGGCGGTTGTTGCGGATTTGAGTGCGTCGTAGCAGGCCAGCGCCTTGTCCGCCGATCGGGCCATGGAAAAGGCCTCGGCGGTGTCGAGTGCGGCGTGTTTCAGGTCACGCAATGAATCGGCGGGCAGCCCGGCTGCCCACTGCAGGGCTGCGCTGAATGCCGCGGGCGTGGCCTCCTGCAGCAGGCGTCCGTTGTGCCGGTCCCTGACCACCTCGCGCGCGCCGGGCGCATCCAGGGCGACCACCGGCAGGCCGGCTGCCATGGCTTCGGTCAGCACCATTCCCTGCGTCTCGCTGGTGGACGCAAAGGCAAACAGGTCCATGGCGTGCAGGGCGTCGGCCAGTGCTTGCTGTTGCAGGATGCCGGCAACATGCAGCCGCGCTTCAACGCCTGCCTGGGAAAAAATAGCCCGCAGGCTGTTTTCGGAGGGACCGGTGCCGATCACCAGAAAATGCGCGTGCGGGTGACTGCCGATGAAGGCGGCGACCGCCTGCGCCAGAAATTCCAGGTTCTTTTCCGGCGCCAGCCGGCCCAGGTGGCCGACCACGAAGGCGTCTTGCGGAATGCCCATCTGCCTGCGAAAGGCGGGGCCGTCGCCATGCGCGAAATTTTCCAGGCGGACACCGGTGGGCACCACGGCAATCGGCGTGACAACGCCGCGCTGCTGCAACAGGTCGCGGATGCTCTCGCTGGGAGCGAAAACCTGATCGGCGAGGTTGGCATAACGGGTGGCGAGTTCAATCGCAAACCGCTTCAGGGCGGGGGAGTTGCCGGGAACATAGTGCGTATATCGCTCGTACAGGGTGTGGTGGGTGAAGACCAGCGGCAGGCCCCGGCGGCGCGCGACCCGCACCGCGGTCATGCCGAGCAGGAAGGGATGCTGGGAATGCACGATGTCGGGCCGGAAGGCATCGATCGTTTCGCTCAGCATGGGGTGGATCGGCAGCACCACGGAGAAATCACTGGCGTTGAAATTCTGGATCGCGGGAATGCGCACCACGTCGGCCTCGTTCTGCGGCATCTCTGGAAATTCGGGCGCCACGACCAGCACCCGATGTCCACGGGCGCGGTATTCCTCGGTGAACGCTTCGACCGAGCGCGCCACGCCGCCCACGTGCGGGGTGAAGGTATTGGTGAAGATGAGAATGTTCATGGGTTCACGATTCCCTTTTGGCGAGGATGATCGAGCCGGTGCCGGTTTCCGGACTGACCGGCGCGAAACCGGGCAGGCGGATCTCGATCGGGGGCGCGCTGCGATGCCAGACCCCCTGCCAATCGACGCGCGGCGGATTGCCGGGATCCGGCGTGATGCTGATGGTCACTGCGCCAAAGGCGGTCGGCGCAGGACCGAAACGGATCGGCGCGGCCTGGTCGAGCCAGCGTGCGGGAATCCCCGCGCACAGGACGAGACGTTCGCCTTCCTCGCGAACGAAACAGTTGCGGATCATCAAGAGCCACTCGGCGGCGGCCCAGACATGGTGACCGTCGCCCATGCAGCCGCCGCCGGTGCGCGGATGGATTGCCTCCGGCCACTGGCCGGTCGGCGAGGCGAGGGCGGCGACCGCATCCATCAGCTCGAGGTGGCGCGGGTCGCCGGCGCGCAGCAGCACCTGGGCGACGTGCAGGGTCAGGTAGGCGTTGAGGCCGGAATGGATCATGTCCTGGTAGAACGCGCCGTTGACGAAGCAGCGGTCGAGCAGGAACTCGACGCAATCGAGCAGGCGGGGATCGTCTTGCGCGGCGAGTTGCACCGGATAGCCGAACGCCAGCGAGCCGATGGCGCCGGCGTCCAGCCGGCGATAAGGCGAGGCCGGCATGGCGGGGCGGCCGAGACGCGCTTCGCAGCCGGCCAGGCTCTTCTCCACTGCTGCTGCAAAATCGTCGGCGGCCTGCGCGAAATCGCGGCTGTGGGCGGGGTCCATGTCGGCGAGCATCGCTGCCGCCGCGCGCAGTCCGGCGATCCCCCAGAAATCATCCCAGTAGTAATA
>DASTEA010000083.1:0-6919 GCA_035710075.1 Thiobacillus sp. | reverse complement strand
CGCCATTGCCCCCGTTGCTGGATGAGCAAGGCATCGACCGCCATCGCCATCGAGGTCTGCTGCAGGTCGCTTGCCCGCAGCAAAGGCTGGCTGCGCGCGGCGGCGGCGGCGTCCAGAAACGGCGTAAACAGTTGCGCGCGCACCGGCAAGCCCTGGACGGCTTGCGCCAGGCGTGTTTCCAGCACGGGACGCGGGGGCAGGCTGGCCTGGCGCGCGCGTTGCGTTGCCTGGCTGGGAAGATAACGGCTGGGGCTTTCGAATCCGGCGAGTTCACCTTGCTCGACTTGGGCGTGCAGCAGCGCGGAAACGCGCTCGGCGGCGCGCAATACGGATTCCTGACTGGCGCCGGACACCACGACCAGATAGCGCACATCCGGCGCGCCCATGTCGGCGCGCAAGCGGGTATCGAGTTCCACATCGGCTTGCGACACCGGACTGAGTGACGCGATTTTGTCGTTCCACAAACTGGCGCGGTTCGCGACCACGATGGCGCAGGCCGCCAGCAACACGATCGCCGCAGGCCAGCGCAGTGCTGCCGCGCGTTGCACGAGGCGAGACAGGGTGCGACCGACAGCCGATAGATCGTGAATACGGAAGTTGGCGGGCAGCAGCGAAGGCAGGACGAAGCGCGTCACCGTTGCGGCCGCGACCAGCCCGGCAATGGCATACAAGCCGAGTTGCGCCAAGCCGGGAAAGCCGGACAGCAGCAGCGAAGCAAAGCCGGCTATCGACGTCAGCACCCCGAGGCGAATGGTGGGCCAGAAGCGCGTGAGCCAGTTTTGATGATCCGCCCGGTTCTGTTCCGATTGCACAAACAGGTAGATTGAATAATCCACCGCTTCGCCGATCAGGGCGGTGCCGAATCCCAGGGTGATGCCGTGCACCGCGCCAAAGCCCAGGCTGACCGCCGCAATCCCCGCCAGCGCACCGCTGATCACGGGCAACAGCCCCAATGCCAGGGCGCTGAAGGAACGATAAACGAGCAATAGCAGCGTTGCGATGAGGGCAAGGCTGATGATGGAGAGGCGGGTGACCTGGCGCTTGATGGTGTCGCGCGACGTCACCGAAAACACGCCGGGACCGGTCATCACCAGGTCGGCGGAGGCGGTCGCGCCGGGGGCTTGGTCCAACGCCTGGTCGAACGCCTGCCGAATGGCGGCCATGGCGAGTTGCTGGGCATCGGTGTCGCTTCCCGCGGCACGCGTTTGCATCAGCATCAAGGCGCGCGTGCCATCGCGGGATGCCCATGCACCCTCCACCAGCTGCGGCTGGCTGCCGCTGTCGAGCTGCTCGAGCAATTGCAGCATTTCCCCGCTCGGGTCGCGCGGCAGGATCGACTTGACCAGCAATCCGGCAGGCGAGGCCAAGAGATCGATACTGTCGCTCAAGGCGGCATGCAGGCCGTCCGCGCTAAAGCGTGCAGGCGTCACCGCCGGGCTCAACAGGTAACGATTGTCGAACAGGAAAGCACGGTCGCGCTCGCTGTTGACGGGCTCGCCATTATTGATGCTGACAAACGCAGGGTCGGCGCGCAGACGCTGGGCGACCTGCCTGGAAAGGCGGGCGCGGGTGGGTGCGTCGGCGCCTTCTATTCCCACCAGAATCAGGCGCGAGGCGAGGCCGTCGCTGAGCTGGTCCATGAGCAGCTGCTGCTCGGGCGTGGGGCTGCTCGGCAAAAATGCCGACAGGTCGGTGGTGAAGTGGGTGCGGCTGATGATGCCGGCACAGGCCAGCAAAAAAATCAGCCATAGCACGATGGCGGCGATGCCATGGCGGCGCGTGTGGGTCATTGCTGCGGCGCCCGCTTTTCGATGGTCATCAAGGACCGGTCGCCGTCGGCCTGGAGAATCTCGACGCTGTGCACCACGTCCTTGACCCCCTCCATCCGGATGCGCGCGATGACGGCGCCGACCTTGGGGTCGAGCGGGGTGAGCACCAGCGCCCAGCGTTCATTGCCGCCGTCCAGCGCCAGATGGTAGGCCCGTTCCAGGGCCGTGCGGTCGCCGGCCAGGGTCGCCCGAATGCTCTCGATCATGGCGGCCACTTCCGGGTAGTCCTTGAGCTGCAGCACGTGTTTGCGGCGGCCGCGTTCAAGGGTGAGGATGTCGCCGTCGAGCACCATGGTCTCGGGCTTCGGTTTCAGGGTGCGCTTTTCCAGGCGCGCCGGCGCGATGAACAGCAGCTCGCCGGAAGACTCGATCGGCTGCTCGAGGATGGCAATGAATTTTTTCTCGGTGAAGGTCGCCGCGCCTTGCGGGTTCTTCGCCAGAGCGGCCATGAGCTGGCTGACACTCAGCGGGGCGGCCTGAATGGCGGGGCTGACCAGCAGCGCCAGCCAGACCAGGGCACACCGTCGAAAGAAAAGTCGGGTGAGTCGGGTCATGTTTTAGCCGCGATCCTTCGGGCGCCAGAAATCGAAGAAGTTGAACCAGTTGTAGGGGGCGGTGCGGCAATGGCGCTCCAGGCAGGCGGCGTAGGCCACCACCGCGGACTCGATGGCGGCATCCCGCCCCGGACGCTCGACCTCGCTGAAATCGGCCAGCCGCTCGAAGTGGATGGCGTAACGGTTGCCGCCCAGATAGAGGCCGCTCATGAACAGCACCGGGCGCTTCAGCGTAGCGGCCAGGCGCATGGGGCCGACCGGAAACTCGGCGCCCGCCCCCAGGAAGGGGACGCGCAGGGTCGGCTCGCCGCCGAGGGTGCGGTCGCCCAGCACGCCGATCACCATGCCTTCGTCGAGGCTGGCCTGCACCCGCAGCATCGAGTCGATCTGTCCCAGCGGGATGATCTCCTCCACCGCCGCCGGGTTGATGGCGGCCAGCGCGGCATTGAGCTTGCGGGCATTTTCCTCGTACATGACCATGGCCACCCTGAGACCCGGCTGGCGGCGGCCGATGGCGCGCGCCACCTCGAAGCTGCCCATGTGCGCCCCCATCAGGAAGGCGCCGTGCCCGGCCGCCAGTACTTCCTGGAGGGCGTCTTCACCGTGCACTTCCACCTGAAACAGGTCGAAACGCGCGTTGATCAGGAAAACCCGGTCGTGGATGGTGGAGGCAAAGCTGTGGAAGTGCCGGAACAGGTCGGCCAATGAGGCTTCCCGCCCCAGCGCCCGGCGCAGATAGGCGCGCGAGGCGGCCTTGGCGGCGGGTGCGAAAAGCAGAAAGTAGAGGCTGATTCCGGCCAGCACAAAACGGGCGGGGGCACGACCCAGGCGCAGGGAGATCCAGGTCATCACGCGCAGCATGCTCCGGTTGCTGCGCTCCGGACGTCGCACCCACTCCGCGCGCGGCGAGGCGGGGTGGGCAGTCTGCGGGACGCTCATGCCGCAGGCACCGGAGAAAAAACAAGGCTGCCGCTCGCCACGCTGCGCTCGCCGCCACGGCTATCCATAGAGCGGATCTCGAAGCGGAAGCCGCCCGGCGGTGACTCGGTGGCGTGCAGGGTCAGGGCCTCGCCGGGCTGAACCGGGCTGTGAAATTTCGCCGACTTGAGCTGTCCCGGCATGGCCTGCATGCCCTGGTGTTCAGCCAGGGCATGCAGCGCCGCGTCGAGCAGCACGACCCCGGGCAGGATGGGGCGACCGGGGAAGTGCCCGGCATAGGCCGGGTGGTCGGCGGCGATGGGCAGCGGCACGGCATGTTCGTTCATGCCGGCTCCCGGGTCGCGGACTGGGCCTGCAGGGTGGCCAGCAGGTCCTCGGTGGTCTGGCTGGGGAGCTTGCCGGTGGCGTTGCGCGGCAGAGCATCGACGAACAGCAGGGGACGCGGCAGAAAGACGGGGTCGACGCGCTCGCGCAGGGCCTGGGTCAGGTCAGCCGGGGTGAGTCCGGGGGCGACCACCAGGGCGGTGAGGCGGCCGATGCGATCCGGGCTGTCCTCGCGGGGCAGCAGGAAGACGCCATCCTGCACGCCGGGGATGGCGTTCAGCTGATGGTTAAGGCAGGCAAGCGAGGTGCGCTTGCCTGCGATGTTGACCAGGTCGGCGTGGCGGCCATGCAGCAGGAAGGTGGTCGACAGCGGGCCGTCGCCGGTGAGTTCGATGACATCACTAAGGCCGGTCGGGCTGTCGATGTGCCCGCCCTCGGCCCACAGCGTCTGCCCTTCGCGGCGCAGGCGGATATCCGCCAGGGTGAGCCATTCGGTGCCGGTGGTGGTGCGGCGGGAGGCGAGCTGCCCGGTTTCGGTGCAGCCGTAGATCTCGTGGAGCGGCGCGTCGAAACGGGATTCGGCTTCCAGGGCCAGGTCCTGCGACAGCGGGGCGGTGGCCGAGACAAGCTGGTCGACCGCCGGCAGCGTGGCCTGCTCATTGAGCAGGGCGCGCAGGTGGTAGGGGGTGGTGACCAGCACGCGCGGGCGCGGCAGGCTCTCCAGCGCAGCGCAGATGTCCGCCGGGTAGAAGGGGTGGCCGGAATCCAGCGCGGCGCCGCTTTGCAGCGGCATCAGCACGGTGGATTCCAGCCCGTACATGTGCTGCGGCGGGACGGTGCCGAGGACGACATGGGCGGCGCCGATGCCCAGGCGATCCGCCTCCGCCCGCACGTTGCGCACCAGACTGCCCCAGCGCTTGGCATGGGGCAGCGGCACGCCGGTGGAACCGGAGGTGAAAACCAGCGCAATGACCTGCTCGCGATCGATATCGGGAATGGCCGGGGCGGCCACGGGCATCGGTATCGCTTCGGGATAGCGGAAGGTGGGCAGCTCAGCGCCGCCCCTGTCCTTGCCTCCAGCGCCCCGGTCGACGATGCAGAAGACATCCGGGGCGATGCGCTGCATCTGCCGGACCATCTCCGGGGTGTGGGTGGAGGGCAACAGGCTGATGCGGCCGCTGACGATGCAGGCCGCCAGGGCGACCGTGAAATGGTAGCGGTCGCCGCACAGGTTGAGCACATGACGCCCCGGCGGCAACAGGCCGGCGAGGTGCTCGACCTCGCCCAAAAACTGGCTGGCGCTGGCCGGCGTGTTGCCGCGCCAGGCCACGACGGCATCGAGGCTGCGATGGGCGATGAGCGGCAGGGTTGAGATGGACGGCAAGCAGGCAGCCTAGCGGGGATCGGAGGACGCGCCCGGGCGCGCAGCCGGTGTCTTCCAGTAGGCCAGCATGCCGTCCATGATGCTGTGTTGTTTCTGCTGCGGCAGCTTACGCAGGCGCACCAGGTATTCGACGACAAACATCAGCAGAATCAGGGGGAAGGAGAGGAAATTGGCGAAAATCGACCACACCTCGATGCTGACAAAGAAGAACAGGGCGCTGGAAACAAGGCTGATCGCCAGCAAGAACAGCGTCCATGCCAGCGTGACCTGGCGCGAATAGCGGATTTCCTCCGCCGCCAGGCTGCCGTGAACCATTTCGGCAAAACGGGTGCACAAGGCTTGCCGTCCGCGTCCCAGGGTGACGCCGAACACGGTGGCCAGCATGACATAGGTGCCGGCGTGCTGAATGAAATAGACCCAGCTGAAATTTCGTTCCAGCACGCCCCAGAACCCCCACAGCAACCCGCCCACGACAGCGCACAGGAGCAACATGGCCCCCTTCATGGGCGAACGCCAGGTCAGCCAGAGCAGGATGGCCAGGGAAGGCGCCAGGGAAACGGCCACCCCCAGGGAGGGGAAAGTGGTGGCCGCCGAGGTGGCTGCGCTGTAATGCGCCAGCACGGGATAGCCGATGCACCCGGCGGCGATGACGATCCAGCGGACTGCGCGCAACAGGGCCAAGCTCATTTTTCCCGGTTGGCCGCGATATGTCGGGTCAGGCTGGCCAGCGAACTGAAGATGCTGACGTTGTCTGCATTGTCGGCGCGCAACTGGAAACCGAAACGTTTGGAAACAACCAGGGCCACTTCCAGAATGTCGATGGAGTCGAGCCCGAGTCCATCGCCGTAAAGGGAGGCGTCAGGCTCGATCTCATCCGGGCTGACGTCGAGGTTCAGGGTGTAGACGATGAGCCCGGCGACCTCGTTCTGCAATTCATGGTTGGCTTCAGACATGGCGATTTCACATCAATATATGGGTGGGACGACCCGACGGAATCGGGCCGGTGCCGATTATATTCGTAAGTGACTGATGGCGGCATGGCTTATTCAGGCTTGCATGTGATCCATGCGGACCGACGCCCAAACCCCGCTCGCCTGAGTAGCAACCAGGTCCTGCCACCGGGAAGCGGGCAGGGGGCAAACATTCCCGGGGGAAAAACTCGGTGCGGCGGCGTTGGCCAGGGCGCGTCACAGACAGATGTATTGATTAACATCAATAGGTTGTGGCAAACAATTAAATCTATTTCGAGAAAATTGTTTACGGATTGCGGCTAGCTGGGCGGGCGGGTATCAAGCTTCAGGAAACGAAGATAAGGTGCCTCGATCCATTCGCGGCGTTCAACTGTTTTCTTACTACTAATTATCGCTGCCAGAAAATACGGGCCTCTTCGAGGGGAATCGCCACGCCACGACGGTACGGCACCACCCGCGCCGTATAGTCGGTCGCCGGTCGGGTTGCAGGCACCTCTGCGCGATAGGCGTAGCCGTTTGCTGCGCCCACCAGTTGCCGCACGCGCTGCATCTCCACTCGCTCCGCTGCGGCACCGCCAACGCCGTTGGCATAGAGCTCGACCCGCACCGCCTCCGGGTCGAGCTCGTCGAGATACACCTGCGCTTCAATAACGTGCTGCTCGCCCGTGGTTTCAAGCTTCACTTCACCGAAGCGCAACGCGGCCCATTTTTGCTCCAGTGCATGCCGCCAATCCACCAGCGCCGCACCGATCGCGCCGTTGTCTGCTGCGCGTTCCCGGTAGGCCGCAGCGGCCGGAAGGTAGTGCTGCGCGGTGTACTCGCACACTGCCCGGTTGGTGGAAAAGCGCGGCGTCAATCGCGCCATGCTTTCCCGCATCCGCGCCACCCAGGCAGTGGGAATGCCCTGCTCGTCACGGG
>DASTEA010000082.1:0-2321 GCA_035710075.1 Thiobacillus sp. | reverse complement strand
CCTGCTGTCGCTGGTGACCTTGGGCGGACTCGTCGCCGGCATCGCGGTGGCCTTCCTGCTGAGCCAGCTGCGCCGCACCGTGACCGACCGTCGCGTCCTGCGCGAACTGACCGGACTGCCGTTGCTGGGCGCAGTATCACGGGTGGAAACCGATGAAAGCCGCCGCCGCAAGCGCAAGGGCCTGCTGACCTATCTGGCGGCATTGGGCAGCCTCATTGCCGCCTATGGCGCCGTGATGATCCTGCAGTTGGTTGTGACGCGCGCAGGCTAGGAGAAACCATGAGCATTATTGAAAAAGCAGCGGGCAAGATTGGCGCGGGCGCACCCCGCCCGGTGTCCCAGGGCGGCAACGGCGATTCCGGCCACGACGCCAGCCTGATCGAAAATGCGCACAACAGGCAGCGCAGCGGCCATGCCGCGCCCTTTGTCGCCACCCCGGTCGAGCCGATGTTCAATCCGCCGGGCGCCGACGATGTGTCGGAAGGCAACAGCCAGGTACAGTCGATCAATCTGGCGCGCCTGCACCGCATGGGCGTGGTGTCGCCTGATGCCGAAAAAAGCCAGGTTGCCGAAGAGTTTCGCATCATCAAGCGTCCGCTCATCGCCAATGCCTTCGGCCAGGGCGCCGCGCGGGTCAAGAACGGCAACCTCATCATGGTCACCAGTTCGGTGCCGGGAGAAGGCAAGAGCTTCTGCGCCATCAACCTTGCCATTTCGATGGCGATGGAAATGGATCGCACCGTGCTGCTGATCGACGCCGACGTCGCCAAACCGCGCATCCCCGAGTATCTCGGCATCCACGCCGACAAGGGTTTGCTCGACGTGCTGCAGGACAAGGACCTGAAGCTGTCCGACGTGTTGATCCGCACCGATATCGCCAAGCTGACCGTGTTGCCCGCCGGACGCACCTACAAGCGCGCGACCGAGCTGCTGGCGAGCGCCGCCATGACCCGTCTGATCGAGGACATCGGGAATCGCTATCCGGACCGTATCATCCTGTTCGACTCGCCGCCGTTGCTGGCAACCAGCGAATCGAGCGTGCTGGCGACGCACATGGGGCAGATCGTCATGGTGGTGGAGGCCGAAAAAACCTCGCAGGAGGCCATTCGCGAAGCCTTGAGTCACATCCAGTCATGCGAAGTGGTGGGCATGCTGCTGAACAAGACCACGCCGACCCCGGGCGCAGATTACTACTATGGCTACTATGGCAGCTACGGCAAATAAGTCCCGCCCCCGCTGCGTCGAGGCGGCGCCGTACGGCCGGACGTCCCTGGCAGGCGTTCTTTTTGTTTTCATGGCGACGGCGTTTGCAATGCCCGCAAACGCGCTCGACTGGCGTTTCGAGCCCAGTGTCAGCGCCGCGGCGACCTATACCGACAACGCCAACCAAAGCGCTAACAACCCGGAAGATGCGTTGATCCTCAGCGTGACCCCGAGCTTTGCCCTGCGTTCCGAAGGTTCGCGCCGGGTGCAGGCCACCCTGCAGTATGGCCTGACAGGGGTGGCACGCTTCGGCGAGGGCGATAGCACCGACCTCTATCACAACCTCAACGCCATCGGCAAAGCCGAACTGGTCGAGGATTTCCTGTTCATCGATGGCAGCGCCCGCATCTCGCAGGAACTGATTTCGCTGCTGGGTTCGCCGGCTGATTCCGAAATCAACGACAGCAACCGCGCGACGGTCGGCACTTATTCGCTCAGCCCTTACATCCAGAAACGCCTTGGCACCTTCGCCAATGCGCAGGCGCGCTACACGCAATCCGGCGCCTTTTTTGATAAGAATGTGGCGTCCGACGCGATCAGCAATGGATTCGATGCCTCGCTCAATAGCGGCACCCGTTTCGACGACCTGAGCTGGGGCCTCGCATATTCGATCCGCGACGTCAACAACCGCGACGAGAATGTCAGCGATTCGACCTTTGAGAGCGCGACAGCTTCGCTGGGCTATGTCCTGACCCGCAGCTTTCGCGTATTCGGAACCGTCGGGCAGGAGTGGAACGACTACCTGAGCACGACCGACACCGATGGTTCGTCCTGGAGCGCGGGCTTCGGCTGGTCGCCGTCGCGCCGCTCCAGCCTCGAAGCCTCGATCGGCGAACGCTTTTTTGGCGACACCTACAGCGTGACGGCGCGTCACCGCACCCGCACCTCAAACTGGAATCTGAGTTATGCCGAAGATCTCAGCGATATCAGCCAGTTTTTGGGGACCACCGGAACGGTGTATGACTACCTGTGTCTCGTGGATGGAGAGATCAAGCTGTTTGACGATTGGCCATTCAGTTTTCCGCCTGCGCCGACGAACTGCATTCAGTTCGGTGGCA
>DASTEA010000081.1:0-11221 GCA_035710075.1 Thiobacillus sp. | reverse complement strand
CTGCTCGAAGCCATGGAGATCCGCTATCTCGGCAATCGCGATCCCAACCTGTTCTTTGCCCTGCTGACGGATTTTGTCGACGCGCCCGAGCAAACGCTGCCGGACGACGCGGCCTTGCTTGGCCACGCACGTGCCGCGGTGCAGGCACTCAACGAAACCTACCGCGATGATCGCCCGTGCATCTTCTATCTGTTTCACCGGCCGCGGGTGTGGAATCCATTCGAGCGGGTGTGGATGGGGTACGAGCGCAAGCGCGGCAAACTGGAACAGTTCAATGCCCGGCTCAGGGGCGAGGCGCATACGGCCTTCTCGGATATCGTCGGCGATCAGTCCCTGCTCGCTTCGATCCAGTACGTCATCACCCTGGATACCGACACCCAGCTGCCGCGCGACGCCGCGCGCACCCTGGTCGGCAACCTCGCCCACCCGCTCAATCGGCCGGTCTACGATGCCACCAAGGGACGCATCGTAGATGGCTACGCGATCCTGCAACCGCGCGCCTCGATCAGCCTGACCAGTGCAAGCCAGTCACGCTTCACCAAACTGTTCGCGGGCGACCCAGGGCTGGACCCCTACACGCGCGAGGTTTCGGATGTCTACCAGGATGTTTTCGGGGAAGGCTCGTTCATCGGCAAGGGCATCTACGACGTGGATGCGTTTCGTCAGGCCGTCGACGGACGTTTTCCGGAGAACCTCATCCTCAGTCACGACTTGCTGGAAAGCGGCTATGCGCGTTCGGCACTGGTGACCGATGTCGACCTCATCGAAGAACACCCGGCCAGTTACGCCAGCGAGGCCAGCCGGCGCCACCGCTGGATACGCGGCGACTGGCAGCTGGCCGGCTGGCTGCTGCCGCGCGTGCCGGGGCCACCCGGCCCGACGGGCGCAAAGGGAAAGCGGCAGCCGAACCCGCTCTCGGTCCTGTCGCTGTGGAAGCTTTTCGACAACCTGCGGCGCAGCCTGGTGGCGCCGGCGCTGCTTGCCTTGCTGGCCGGGGGATGGCTGTGGGGTCCGGAACCCGTGTGGGTGTGGACCCTGCTGGTCGTGGCGGTGGTGTTCCTGCCCACCCTGCTGTCCAGCGTGATCGAGCTTGTCCGCAAGCCTGACGAACGCGACTGGCTGGTGCACCTGAGCCTGACCAGCAAATCCGCGGGGCGCCCGCTCGCGCTCGCCTTGCTGACCCTGGCCTTCTTGCCCTACGACGCGCTGATCGCCCTCGGGGCGATTCTGCGCTCGGGCGTGCGCATGCTGTTCACGCGGCACGGCCTGTTGCTGTGGCACCTGCCCGCCTACGCACGCCGCAACGCACGCCGCACGCTGGCCGATTTTGCCGTGGAGATGTGGATCGGACCTGTTCTGGCGGTGGCGCTGGGCATGGCGCTGGCCTGGACCCATCCCCCGGCGGAATGGATGCTTTCTGCACCCATCCTGTTGCTGTGGCTGGTGTCGCCCGTCGTCGGCTGGTGGATCAGCCAGCCTCTGGTGTCCCCCGCACCGGACCTGAGCGTGGATCAACAGGCGTTCCTGCGGGCATCGGCCCGGCGAACCTGGCGCTACTTCGCAGACTTCGTCGGTCCGGACGACAACTGGCTGCCGCCCGACAACTTCCAGGAATATCCAGCGCCGACCATCGCGTCGCGCACCTCGCCCACCAACATCGGCATGTCGCTGCTGGCAGACCTGGCTGCAGTCGATTTCGGTTATCTCACTGCCGGGGAATGCCTGCAGCGCATCGGCAACACCCTGGCCTCGATGGAAAAGCTGGGCCGCTACCGCGGCCATTTCTACAACTGGTACGACACCCGCACGCTGCAGCCGCTCCACCCGCAATACGTCTCGTCGGTGGACAGCGGCAACCTGGCGGGCAGCCTGCTCACCCTGCAGGCGGGACTGTCCGAATTGAAGGATCAGCCGGTGCTGTCAGCCAACGCGTTGGCGGGGCTGCAAGACACCCTGCAGGTGCTGGCCGAGCATCTGCCCGCCTCCCCTGCCCCCGAGCTGGCGAAAAAGATCCGCGTGCTGCAGGACATCCTGCGCGCACTCACGCTGGACGGCCCGCCGCAGACGCTGGCTGCCGCCGCCAGCGCGCTGGACCAGATTCACCGCACGGGCGGAGAGCTGGTCGCCTGGCTGCCGGCGGATATCGGTGGCGAACTGGCTTACTGGGCGCAGGCATTCGACCAGCAATCCCGTGCCCTTCGGGATGAGCTTGAATTCCTGGCGCCCGAGCCGCGGCAGTTCAGCACCCACCCGACCCTGGCGGAACTGGTCAGCGCGCGCGCAGCGGGCACCGGCGCGCGCGTGCGGCTCGACCTCATCGACGAATTGATCGAGCGTTGCCGCGCCCTGGCGGCGATGGATTTTGAATTTCTCTACGATGCCGCGTGCGGCCTGCTGGCCATCGGCTACGACGTCGGCGAAAGGCGCCGCGATCCGACCTACTACGACCTGCTGGCATCGGAAGCACGGCTGGCCAGTTTCCTGCTCATCGCGCAGGGACAGGTGCCGCAGAAGCACTGGTTCTCACTCGGTCGCCTGCTGACCAGTCATGGCAGCGACGTCAGCCTGATTTCGTGGAGCGGCTCGATGTTCGAGTACCTGATGCCGCAGCTGATCATGCCGAGCTACGCGAACACGCTGCTGGAGCAGACCTGCAAGACCGCGGTGTCGCGCCAGATCGAATACGGCCGGCAGCGCGCCGTGCCGTGGGGGATTTCCGAGTCCTGCTACAACGCCACCGACATGCACCAGATCTATCAGTATCGGGCGTTCGGCGTGCCCGGCCTCGGCTTCAAGCGCGGGCTGGGGGACGACCTGGTGATCGCGCCCTACGCCAGCGCACTGGCGCTGACGGTGATGCCGCGGGAAGCATGCCGCAACCTGCAGACGCTGGCCGATCATGGCTTTCAGGGCGCCTACGGCTTCTACGAGGCGGTCGATTACACGCCCACGCGGGTGCCGCGCGGCAAGCCGCACGCCATCGTGCGCTCGTTCATGGCGCACCACCAGGGCATGAGCCTGCTGGCCTTCGCGCATGTGTTGCTCGACCAGCCGATGCAGCGCCGCTTCATGTCCGACCCGTTGGCGCGGGCGACGGAATTGCTGCTGCAGGAGCGGGTGCCCAAGAAGGGCGCCACCCTGCACCCGCACGCGGCCGAAGTGAGCGCCGCCGCACGGCCCCCCGTCGCGGAAGCCGGTTCGATCATGCGCGTGTTCACCGAACCGAATACGCCGATCCCCGAAGTCCACCTGCTGTCGAACGGCCGCTACCACGTCATGGCGACCCATGCCGGCGGTAGTTACAGCCGCTGGCGCGATCTCGCCGTCACCCGCTGGCGCGAGGACACCACCTCCGATGGCTGGGGCACCTTCATCTACCTGCGCGACATCGACAGCGGAAAATACTGGTCGACCGCGCATCAACCGACCCTGCGCCGTGCCGATCACTACGAAGCGATCTTCGTGCAGGCGCGCGCAGAATACCGGCGGCGCGATCAGGCGATCGAAGCGCACACCGAGATCAGCGTGTCCCCCGAGGACGACGTCGAGATCCGCCGGGTCACGCTCACCAACCAGTCGTCCCGGCGCCGTCACATCGAGGTGACGAGTTACGCGGAGGTGGTGCTGGCGCCCTTGAACGCCGACCTGGCGCATCGCGCCTTCAGCAACCTGTTCGTGCAGACCGAAATCCTGCCCGAGCGGCAGGCGATCCTCTGCACCCGGCGTCCCCGCACACCGGGCGAGCAGGTGCCGTGGATGTTCCACCTGCTGGCCGCACCGGGTGCGGTGGCCCACGCGTCGTCCTACGAGACCGACCGCGCCCGCTTCATCGGGCGCGGCCGCACCGTGGCCAACCCGCTGGTGCTGGACAGCGACGGCTCGCCTGCCCTGTCGAACACCGACGGCTCGGTGCTCGATCCCATCGTGGCGATCCGCCGCACCCTGACCCTGTCCCCCGACGAATCGGCGAGCGTGCAGATCGTCTCCGGCGTCGCGGACACGCGCGAGGCCGCACTGGCCCTGATCGAGAAATATTGCGACCGCCACTTCGTCGAGCGCGCGTTCGAAATGGCCTGGTTCCAGAGCCAGGAAGTGCTGCGCCACCTCAACGCCACCGAAGCCGATGCCCAGGTCTTTGGCCGCCTGGCCAGTTCGGTCATTTACGGCAATGCCCTGCGCCGCGCCGCGCCCAGCGTCATTGCCCGCAACCAGCTGGGGCAGTCCGGGCTGTGGCGCTTCGGCATCTCGGGCGATCTGCCGATCGTCAAGCTGCGCATCGGCGACCTCAACCGCATCGACCGGGTCAAGCAGGTGCTGCAAGCCCATGCCTATTGGCGCATGAAGGGCCTGGCCGCCGACCTGGTGATCGTCAACGAGGATTTCTCGGGCTACCGGGCGGTGCTGCAGGACCTGATCATGGGGCTGATCAACGCGGGGCCCGAAGCGCAGGTGCTCGACAAGCCGGGCGGTGTCTTCGTACGCCGCGCCGAAGAGCTTTCCGAGGACGAGCGGGTGCTGCTGCAGACGGTCGCCCGCATCGTCTTCAGCGATACCGCCGAGACCCTGATCGAGCAGGTGGAACGCCGCGTGTCGGCTGAGCGTGCGTCGGACCAGCTGGAGCCTTCGCAGCAAGCGGCCGCCGAACCGGTTTATCCGCTGGCGGCACGCGCGCGCATTTTCAGCAACGGCCTGGGCGGCTTCACCCCCGACGGGCACGAATACGTCGTCACCCTCGAACCCGGCCAGACCACGCCGGCGCCGTGGGTCAACGTGATCGCCAGCCCGCACATCGGCACCGTCGTCAGCGAAAGCGGCGGCGCCTATACCTGGGCGGAAAACGCCCACGAGTTCCGGCTGACGACCTGGCACAACGATCCGCTTTCCGACAGCAGCGGCGAGGCGCTCTACATCCGCGACGAGGAAACGGGGGCGTTCTGGTCGCCGACGCCGTTGCCTGCCCGGGGCAAGTCGGGCTATGTGTGCCGGCACGGCTTCGGCTACAGCGTGTTCGAGCACTACGAAGCCGGCATCGTTTCGGAACTGTTCACCTACGTCGCCATGGACGCACCGGTGAAGTTCGTGGTGGTCAAGCTGCGCAACCAGTCTAAGCGCGCGCGCAGCCTGTCCTTGACCGGATATTGGGAACTGGTTCTGGGCGAGTGGCGGCACGCCAATCTGATGCACATCGTCACCGAAACGGACCGGCACACCGGGGCGCTGTTTGCCCGCAATGCCTACGGCCGCGAATGCGCCAACCGGGTGGTCTTTGCGCAGGTCAGCGAGCGGGAGCGGTCGGTGAGCGGAAACCGGACCGAGTTCATCGGCCGCAACGGCTCGCTGGCGAGCCCGGCGGCGATGCGCCGCAAGCGCTTGTCGGGCAGGACCGGAGCCGGCCTCGATCCGTGCGCCGCGATTCAGACGCGGATCGAACTCGCCGCAGGGCAAGAGCGCGAGATCGTGTTCGTCTTCGGCGCGGCCCGTGACACCGGCGAAGCGCGGCAGCTCATCCAGCGGTTCGGCGGACGGGCGGGCGCGCGGCAGGCACTGGAAACGGTGTGGGAACACTGGAACCACACCCTGGGCGCGGTGCATGTGGAAACGCCGGACCCCGCGCTGGACGTGCTGGCCAACGGCTGGCTGGTCTACCAGACCCTGTCGTGCAGGCTGTGGGGGCGCAGTGGCTATTATCAGTCCGGCGGTGCCTACGGGTTCCGCGATCAGTTGCAGGACACCATGGCGCTGATCCATACGACACCGTGGCTCGCCCGCGAGCAGCTGATCCGGCACGCCGGGCGCCAGTTCCTCAAGGGCGACGTGCAACACTGGTGGCACCCGCCCAACGGACAAGGCGTGCGCACCCATTTTTCCGACGACTACCTGTGGCTGCCGTATGCGACCTGTCGTTATTTACTGGCGACCGGCGATACCGGCGTACTCGACGAGCCCATCCATTTCCTGGAGGGACGCGAACTGAATCCGGAAGAGGAGGCCTACTACGACCAGCCGCAACGCTCGCCCGAAGCGGCCAGCCTCTACGACCACTGCGTGCGCGCCATCAAACACGGTTTGCGCTTCGGCGCCCATCAATTGCCGCTGATGGGCTGCGGCGACTGGAACGACGGCATGAACCTCGTCGGCAAGGATGGCAAGGGCGAGAGCGTGTGGCTGGCGTGGTTTCTGTACGAGAACCTTGAGTTGTTTGCCGACCTGGCGCGTGGCCGGGACGACGTCGCCTTTGCCGACGTGTGCGGCGGTCAGGCCGCGCTGCTGCGCAACCATATCGAGACCCAAGCCTGGGACGGTGCCTGGTATCGGCGCGCCTATTTCGACGACGGCACCCCGCTGGGCTCGTCCGCCAACGACGAATGCCAGATCGATTCGATCAGCCAGAGCTGGGCGGTCATCTCGAAAGGCGGCGATCCGGCGCGGGCCCGCCAGGCGATGGCGGCGGTGGACCAGCGCCTGGTGCGACGCGATAAGCAGATCATCCAACTGCTCGACCCGCCCTTCGACAAATCAGCGCTGGAGCCCGGCTACATCAAGGGCTACATCCCCGGCGTGCGCGAGAACGGCGGCCAATATACGCATGCCGCGATCTGGACCACGATGGCATTTGCCATGATGGGCGACACCGAACGCGCGTGGGAATTCTTCGCCATGCTCAATCCCATCCATCACGGCAGCACGCCCGAGGCCATCGAACGCTACAAGGTCGAGCCCTACGTCATGTGCGCGGACATCTATGGTGCGTCGCCGCACACCGGCCGCGGCGGCTGGACCTGGTACACCGGGGCGGCGGGCTGGATGTACCGGCTGACCATTGAAACCCTGCTGGGCCTGCAACTGGAAGTGGACCATCTGCGCATTGCGCCGTGTGTCCCGGCCGATTGGGACACGTACACCGTCCACTACCGCTATCGCGAGACCGTCTACCACATCACCCTCAGGCGCGTCGCTGAACAGCTGGAGCATGGGATTCGCGTCACGGTGGATGGCGTCGAGCGTCCCGACCCACGCATTCCGCTGATCGATGACCGCCAGGAGCACTACGTCGAAGTGGATCTGGGGCCGGAGGCGTCCTGAGTGCCTGCCCTGGTACCTTCTGCTTGGCTGCGGAAGGGACGGTTGCAGCACGTGTGCGCGCCCCTCACGATCGCCTATCGCCTTATGTGCGATGCCGAACAGATAGGCTTGGGCAAGCGCACTAGCATGTGAAGAATGGACGTTGACGTCGCATTCCGCTGTCGACCATGAAGCGGCTTAGGTAATCGAACTGGGAGGTCACACAATGCTGAAAATTCGCAACGTACTCATTGCGCTGGGGATGCTGATGTCCCCACTGGCTGCTTCTGATACTCAGGTGAGCATCGGCATCGGGCTTCCGCACGTCAGCATCGGGGTCAACCTGCCGGCCTACCCGCAACTCGTCGTCGTTCCGGGTTACCCGGTCTACTACGCGCCCCGACTGCAGGCGAACTATTTCTTTTACGACGGCATGTACTGGGTTTTCCAGGAGGATCGCTGGTACGCGAGTTCCTGGTACAACGGGCCCTGGTGGTTTGTTGAGCCCTATGCCGTACCCGTCTATATCCTGCGCGTTCCCGTGCGCTACTACCGCCACCAGCCTGCGTATTTCCGCGGGTGGCGGCCGGATGCGCCGCCACGTTGGAGCAATCACTGGGGCCGTGACTGGGAACAGCGCAGAAGCGGCTGGGACAGATGGGACCGCCGTGCTGCCCCGGCAGCGGCCCCGCTGCCCACCTACCAGCGGCAGTATTCAGGGAATCGGTATCCCCGACAGGTGGAGCAGCAGCATGAGCTTCAACAGCAGCGTTACCGTTACCAGCCGCGTGATCCCGTCGTGCGGCAGCACTATCAGGCGCGCTATCAGGAGCGGACAGTACAACAAGCACCCGCTCAGCAGAATAGACCGGGCGCGCCTGAAGAGCGCGGTCCCAGGCAGCAGGCTATCCAGCGTCCTGCGCCCCGCCAGCAGGAGGGCCCAAGCACCCCGCGTTCGCAGTCACCGCAGCGGGGCGGCGAAGATTTTCAAAGGGCCCGGGAGAACAGGCAGCCGCCACAGCCGGGGCTGGACCCGCGTATGCAGCAGACCACCAGATCGCAGGGCCGGGAAGAAAGGCAGCAAGGCGCCCGTGAGCAAAGATGGGATCGAGGGCAAGGGAAGGAGCGGGATCGCGACAATTAATCCAAGCTGGGCTGATCTCTTTCTTCACGTTGGGTAGGCGATCTCGCGCTTGCATCGGCGGCCAACGCGCGCCGGCGTCCCTGCCCCCCCGCTCAACCATCCGACCCGCCCCAGTGGCGGGTCGATTTCGCTCATGAGCGCCCCTCTGCTTAGGGAATGATGACACGGCCGCCCCGCCAGTCCAGCCGATCGGCGACGCGTGATTGACATCGCGTTTCCCATACTCGTCGGCACGAATCAGGTGAATGGGCGCCCTTTTTTGCCAGGCAGGCAGGCAGGATCGTAGTACCATCTACTCGCCACCCTGCTCGCGGCTGGGATCGAGCGCATCACTCGACCTCAAAAGCACGTCACAAGGCTTCAAAAAACAGGACGACGAATATGGGCAATATGCCTCCGGGTAAACATTTATCCAGCTCGGGATGTTTGACCCCGGAGAGCGACTGTATGCCACCATCGTCGTTGATATCGGCCGATTATTGATATGTTGCCTATGGAAACCAGAGACCCCTCGCGGCACCAGTTAATCGAAAGACTCATGGCACAGCACCCTGAAAAAGTTGCGGATGCCGCGATTAACTTGTGGGAGCGGATGGCGGCCCAAATCATTTCGATCGTGGGTGAGGATGGGTTCAATTCACTGTATGCGAGAAGTGTATTCCTTGCCCAGCCGACATTTCCCTGGCTTGCGGCCAACTCACTGTCGCAACAGGCAGATCAGCGGTTCGCGGAATTAAAAAAGCGCCTCGAAGGGCAAACACCGTCGCAAGCCCGCGAAGCAAACAGCCTGTTACTGCTCACGTTCACCGGCATCCTGGCCGCGTTAATTGGCGAACCGTTGACAACCCGCATTTTATGTTCTGCCTGGGGCGATGACGCTTCGACCAGCACCAGCAAGGAGTTCAAGCATGAGTAACAAGGTAAACATACGTTGTCTGCCATCCGGCGTACCGGGCCTGGACAACCTGTTGGGCGGAGGCCTGCCGGAATTCTCATTCAACTTGATTGCGGGCACGCCGGGAAGCGGAAAAACAACGCTCGCTCACCAGATCATGTTCTCGCTGGCCAACCCGCAATACCGGGCGCTGTTCTTCACGGTACTCGGGGAACCCGCTTTGAAGATGCTGCGCTACCAACAGCAATTCACTTTTTTTGATCACGACAAAGTCAATGAATCGATCCGCTTCGTCAACCTGTCTGCAGAACTCCTGGAGGGGGATTTTGACCGCGTCCTGGCACGCATCGCCGACGAAGTGAAAGCCTATGCACCCAGCCTGGTGTTCGTGGATTCGTTTCGGTCGGTCGTGCAGTCAGCCAAGCGCGAGGACCAGGGCGTGTCCGATCTGCAGCGGTTCGTGCAGCAACTGGGCATGCAAATGACGAGCTGGCAGGCCACCACGTTCTTGATCGGCGAATATCTGGCGCCAGAGACAGAGTCAAGTCCGGTCTTTACCGTGGCGGATGGCATCCTGTGGCTTTCGCAAAATCTGCACCGCAATTCCATGGCGCGCAAGATGCAAGTGGTCAAAATGCGCGGTCAGGCCCAGGCCCCGGGTTTGCATACGTTCCGCATCAGCGATGCCGGAATCCAGGTTTTCCCGCGGGCGATTGTCCAACCGGGCGGGGTGACCGGGTCCGAGACATCCACGGGAGAGGCACGTGTGCCCATGGGGATACCCGGCCTCGATGAAATGCTTGGGGGCGGCTTGCCGGCAGGCTATTCGCTGCTGCTGGTCGGGCCATCCGGTTCCGGAAAAACCATCCTGGCGACGGAATTTCTCGCCGAAGGGGTGCGTCGGGGCGAACCCGGTGTGATTGCGGCGTTTGAGAAAAGCCCCAGCCAACTGCTGAACAATAAACTGTCTGCGCTGGTCAAGGCCGGGCAAGTGGGGGTGATCAACACGCGTTCCCTGGATTTGTCGATCGATGAAACCCTGCATGACTTGATCAAAATGATTCAGCGAATGCAGGCAAAGCGTGTCGTCATCGACTCCCTGTCCGGATTTGAACTGGCACTGGCACCCGAATTTAGCGAAGATTTCCGCGGATCGCTGTACCGGATGATTGCCGAGCTGACTGCCATGGGCGTGACGATATTGATGACCTCTGAGCTGGAAGACCGCTACACCGATTTGCGCTTTAGTCCATTTGGAAGTGCTTTTCTCGCTGACGCCATTATCGTGCAGCGCTATGTCGAAATCGCTGGCCAATTCAAACGCGCCTTCTCGGTCGTCAAAGTCCGCGGCAGTGAGCACAGCAAGGACATTCGCTTGTTTGACATCACAAGCGAAGGCATCGTTATCGGCGAGACCATGTCTGAGTATGCCGGAATCCTGTCGGGCCGGCCGACGCTCAGCCCCGGCTAGAACGACCCGGTGATGGAGAGTGGCAAATGAACAGAAGTGACAGCGACGGCGCTGCTGATCGCGACGATCCGGGTTCAGCTGCGGCCACGGACGATAAGGCGGCCGTCCGAAGCCGCGAAACCTTGGCCACGGCGCGGGAAGATGCCGTGGATTTGCGCGAAAATGCCGTCGATGTGCGCGAAGGGACAGCCACCTCGCGCGAGCGGGTAATTCGCGCGGCAGAGACGACACAGGCAGCGTCAGACGAACACATGTCGATGTTGCAGCAAGCGAACGCACGCCTGATCATTTCGACCATCGAAGCACACAAGCTGTCCGAACAAGTCGAAGTAGCCAAAGCTCAGCTGGAGGGCGCCAAGGCCCTGGCGGAAAAAGCCAACCTGGCGAAATCGAATTTCCTGTCCAGCATGAGCCATGAGCTGCGCACCCCGCTCAATGCCATCCTCGGCTTCGCCCAGTTGCTGGAGGCCGGTTCACCGGCGCCAACGGCCACCCAGACTGAACGGCTGCACCAGATCATCAAGGCCGGCTGGTATCTGCTGGACCTGATCAACGAAATCCTCGACCTTGCGGTGATCGAATCCGGCAAGCTGTCGCTGTCGCTGGAACCCTTGTCGCTGTCCGACGTGCTGCTCGAATGCCAGGCCAT
>DASTEA010000080.1:0-2406 GCA_035710075.1 Thiobacillus sp. | reverse complement strand
ATGAGGCCGGGATGGCGCTTGTCGATCAGATCGAGCGCGTCGCGCAGGTGCAGGCCGGGGATGGAGCGGCCAGAGCCCTTGAGTTCGCCGGCATCGCTGCTGGCCAGCACGATGGTGGGGCGGTGGAATTTGTCTTTCAGCCGTGAGGCGAGGATGCCGATCACGCCGATGTGCCAGTCGGGCTGGTACGCGGTCAGGCTGTGGCTGTCGGCGGGGTTGAAGGTGGCGAGGATGGCGAGCGCTTCGTCCAGCATGTCGGTTTCGACGTCGCGCCGCGTCCGGTTGAGCGCGTCGAGTTGCTGCCCGAGTTGTTGCGCGGTGGCGGGATCGTCGGCCAGCAGGCATTCGATGCCGAGCGCCATGTCGTCGATGCGACCGGCGGCGTTGAGCCGCGGACCGAGCATGAAGCCGAGGTCAAATACGGTGGCGCGCGCGGGGTCGCGTCCGGCGGCGCGGAACAGCGCGTTGATGCCGGCGTTGGCCTTGCCCGCGCGCATTCGCGCCAGGCCGTTTTCAATCAGCGTGCGGTTGTTGGCGTCGAGTTTGACCACGTCGGCGACGGTGCCGAGCGCGACCAGGTCGAGCAGCGTACGCAGGTCGGGTTCGGCCTGCGCTGCATAGACCCCGCGCCGCCGCAGTTCGGCGCGCAGCGCCAGCAGCACGTAGAACATCACCCCCACGCCGGCCAGATTTTTCGACGCGAAGCCGCAGCCGGGCTGGTTGGGGTTGACGATGCAGGCGGCGTCCGGCAAGGCATCTCCGGGCAGGTGGTGGTCGGTGACCAGCACCGAAATGCCGAGCGCGTTCGCGGCCGCCACGCCTTCGACCGCGGCAATGCCGTTGTCCACGGTGACGATCAGGTCGGGCTGGCGTTCGGCGGCGAGCTTGACGATGTCGGGGGTGAGGCCGTAGCCGTGTTCGAGCCGGTTGGGCACCAGAAAATCGACCCGCGCACCAAGCAGGCGCAGGCCGCGCACGCCGACCGCGCAGGCGGTGGCGCCGTCGGCGTCATAGTCGGCGATGATGAGCAGGCGCTTGTTTGCGTGAATGGCGTCGGCCAGCAGCGCGGCGGCGCGCTCGATCTGCAGCAGCCCGGTGGGCGGCAGCAACTGCGGCAGGCGGTGCGCGATCTGCTCGGGGTGGGTGACGCCGCGCGCGGCATACAGCCGGGCCCAGGCAGGCGCGAGGCCGGCCTGTTCGAGAGCGGTGCAGGCGTCGGCGGGGCAGGGTCGGGTGGTAACTGAAGGCATGATGCGATGGAACGTCGTGTAATTAAACCGTGCCCGATTGTATTGGCAGAAGCGCCGGGCAGGCGAATCAGGGATTCTGAATCCGTTGAATTGCCGATTCTGTCTGTCAGACGCACGTAGTAACATGACCCCATGAGCCATTTACTCCCGCTTTCCCGCGTGGCCAAGCTGGTTGGGCAGCCGCGCCATACGCTGCAGGAGATGATCCGTAGCGGCACGCTGGCGACGTTCGACGGCATGGTCGAACTCGACGAGTTGCTGCGCGCGTTCCCCGAGATGAAGTGGGACGACGATGCGGAGTTTCGCCGGGTTACGGAAATCAAGGACAGGGCGTTTGCCAAGCGGGTGCGGGAGCGCGCGCTGCCGGACAAGGATGTGCTGGTGGCACGACTGAACGAGCTGGGTGACGATTACGCGGCGGCCAAGGCCTTGCTGCTGCACTACGGAAATGTGATGACCTGGCTGGACGAGAAGATCGACGAAATCGATGAAAACGCGAGCGCGGAGACGCATCATGCCCTGCATACGGTGCGCGCATTTCTGCTGAGAAATCTGGCTGAAACGCCGCCGGATGCCGTGCTGGCGCAGGCCGCGATTGCACAGGAAAGGATACTTAAACTTATGTCAGCTCATGTGACCATTCAGCCCAGTGGCCACGAATTCTTTGTGGACGGCAACGACACGCTGCTGGAAGCCGCACTGCGCAACGGGGTGTCGCTCAGCTATGGCTGCAGCAACGGCAACTGCGGTGACTGCAAGGCGCGCGTGGTGTCGGGCGAGGTGAAGAAGGTCCACGCCCACGACTATGTGCTGAAGCAGGCCGAAAAAGACGCCGGAGTGATCCTGCTGTGCGCGTATGCGCCGGTGAACGACGTGGTGATCGAGGCCAATGTGGCTGAGGCGCGCGACATCCCGCTGCAACAGATCACCGCCAAGGTCAAATCGGTCGAACTCTTTAATCCGCAGATGGCCGCGCTGCATATTCTGGCGCCGCGCAGCCAGCGCCTGCGTTATCTGGGCGGGCAAAGCATCCCGGTCGCGGCCAACGGGGTGAGCGGGCGCTACGCGATCGCCAGTTGCCCGTGCGAGGACCGCCACATCGAGGTGCAGATTCCGCGCCGCCCGGGCGATGCATTCGCCGAAGCGCTGTTCACCA
>DASTEA010000079.1:0-3043 GCA_035710075.1 Thiobacillus sp. | reverse complement strand
CTCCGAGCGCGGCATTATCCGGTGATGGATCTCGGTGTGGTCGCTGGCGAAGCGTCCGGCGATCTCCTCGGGGCGCATTTCATTGCCGCGCTGAAACAGACACGGCCCAATTTGCATGCCGCCGGCATCGCCGGCCCGCGCATGGTCGCAGCCGGCGTCGAGGCGATCTGTCCGAGCGACAAGCTGGCGGTCAACGGCTACGTCGAGGTCCTGCGCCACCTGCCCGAACTGCTGTGGATCCGCTCGCGAATCACCCAGTATTTTTTGCGTGAACGGCCGCGCGTCTTCGTCGGCATCGATGCGCCGGATTTCAACTTCACGCTGGAGGCCAGGCTCAAGCAGGCCGGCATTCCCACCGTCCATTTCGTCAGCCCGTCGATCTGGGCGTGGCGGCCGGAGCGCATTCACCGCATCAAGCAGGCGGTGTCGCACATGCTGGTGGTATTCCCGTTCGAGGAACAGATCTACCGTGACGCGGGAATCCCCGTCACCTACGTCGGCCATCCGCTGGCAGACGTGATTCCGATGGAACCCGATACCGCCGCAGCACGAACGGCGCTGGGTCTGGCAGCAGGCCCCGTGATCGCACTGCTGCCGGGCAGCCGGCTCTCGGAAGTGACGCGTCATGCGCGGCTGATGCTCGACGCGGCGGTGCGCATTCGCCAGCGCCATCCCGACGCGCAGTTCGTGCTGCCCGCCGCGAGTGCGGCCGCCGCCCGCCTGGTCCGGCAGGCGATGCAGGGATTGCACCTGCCGCTGCACGTACTGGATGGCCAGTCGCACCCGGCGCTGGCGGCATGCGACGTGGCGCTGGTGGCCTCGGGCACCGCCACGCTCGAAGCTGCGCTGTTCAAGAAACCCATGGTGATCACCTATCGCGTGCCGGGGCTCACCGCGTACATGATGCGGAAAAAGGCGCTGCTGCCGTGGATAGGCCTGCCCAACATTCTGGCGCGCGATTTCGTGGTGCCGGAGCGGGTGCAGGAAGCCGCCACGGCCGAGAACCTGGCAAACGATGCGCTGGCCTGGCTGGACGACGCGCCGCGCCGGGATGCCGCGATCGAAACCTTCCGCGCCATCCACTTGAGTTTGCGGCAGGACGCCAGCGCACGCATCGCCGAGGCGGTGCAGCCTTATCTGGAGGCGGGCGCATGACGCCGCGCCAGCCCGTCGTGTTGCACGTGGGGCCGCTGGGACTGTGCGGCGTCGACGAGGCCGGTCGCGGCCCGCTGGCGGGGCCGGTGATGGCGGCGGCGGTCATGCTCGATCCCGCGCAGCCGATCAAAGGCCTGCGCGACTCCAAGCGACTTTCCGCCGCCGCGCGCGAGCGTCTGGCCGACCAGATTCGCCTGCGCGCTGTAGCCTGGTGCGTGGCCGAGGCCAGCGTCGCCGAGATCGATCAGTTGAACATCCTGCAGGCCACCCTGCTGGCGATGCAGCGCGCCGTGGCCGGGCTCGGGCGTGCGCCGGACGACGTCTGGGTCGACGGCAACCGCTGCCCCAACTGGGCGTGGCGCTCGCAGGCGGTGGTCAAGGGAGACGACAAGGTGGCCGCGATCGCCGCCGCATCGATCCTCGCCAAGACCGTGCGCGACCAGTTCATGTGCAGGCTGCATGATGACTATCCGGCCTACGGCTTCGCCCAGCACATGGGCTACGGCACCGCCGTGCATCTGGCCGCATTGCAGGCGCACGGCGCCTGTCCGCAGCATCGGCGAAGCTTCTCCCCGGTCAAACTCGTTCTCGACCAAGCTGTTTTGTTCTGAAAGGAAGTCCCGTGAATGTCTCGTCGTTGCTGCACGTGCTGGGTGTCGTCGTCTGGGTCGGCGGCATGTTCTTCGCCTACATGGCGCTGCGCCCGGTTGCCGCCAGCGTGCTCGAACCGCCGCAACGGCTCACCCTGTGGGCCGGCGTGTTCGGCAGGTTCTTCCCCTGGGTGTGGGCGTCGGTCGCACTGATTCTGCTGACTGGCCTATACATGCTGATGCTGTTCGGCGGCATGGCCGCGCCGCACTACGCCATGGCCATGCTGGCGCTCGGCGTGCTGATGATGCTGATTTTTGCGCACGTGTTCTTCGTGCCCTATTCGAAACTCAAGCGCGCGGTCGGTGAGCAAAACTGGAAAGCCGGCGGCGCCGCGCTGGCGCAGATCCGCATGCTGATCGGCATCAACCTCAGCCTGGGGCTGCTGACGATTGCCGTGGTGTTTGTCGGGCGTGCTTTGCTCTAGAAACCACAGAACCTGCCGTCATTGCGAGCAAGGCGAAACAATCCAGACTGTCTGCATTGATCAATGCGCTGGATTGCTTCGCTCCGCTCGCAATGACGGGCTAAATTATTCGGCGTCTTCTCAGGGCTCGTCTTGTGTCGGCGCTGCCAACAGGCTTTGCACGGCCTGCCGGATGGCCGCTTGCCTCGCCTCGCATTGCAGCTCGGCATGGAACCGGCCGTCGCGATACAGATAGATCGTTGGCAGGTGGAAGATGTCGAAATAGCGTGCGACCCCGGTGGCTTCGCCAACGTCGACTTCGAAAAAGGCGCCGGCCGCCTCGGCGAGCGCCGCGCTCAACAGCTGCTTCCATACCCGGCACGCGCCGCAGTGTGGCGCGCTGAACAGCACCACGGCCACCCCTGACGAAGCGGCGAGCCGGCGGTGGAAGTCACCCTCGGCCAGGCGTGAAAAAGCGGGTAGGGCGGCGCCATCCGGGCTGCTAGAATCGCGCTTTTCGTCTGAGCGCTGCGTCATGCTGTTTCTTGAACTCTTCGGTTATCTGCTGCTCATCCTGGTGGCGGCAGAAATCTTTGTCAACGCGCTCGAACATCTGGGTGAAAAACTCAATATCTCGGAAGGCGTGACCGGCTCGCTGTTCGCCGCGGTCGGCACCGCGATGCCGGAAACCCTGGTGCCGCTGCTGGCGATCTTCGCCGGCACCGGCAATGCAGCGATCAACCAGGAAATCGGCGTCGGCGCGATTCTCGGCGCGCCGCTGATGCTGTCGACGCTGACGCTGTTCCTGATGAGCGTGGCGGTGGTGAAGCGTCG
>DASTEA010000078.1:0-6217 GCA_035710075.1 Thiobacillus sp. | reverse complement strand
GGAAACGATCTCCACCTACATCGGCAACGGCGTGTCGCGCCTGGTCAAGCGCGTGCTTACCGGCGAGATGGACGCCGAGCCCGACGCTGCGCTGTTCGAACAGGCCATCGCCTCGTACCAGAAACATTACGGTGACCACGTGTCGCTGCATTCGCGCCCGTTCGATGGCGTGGTCGAAGGCCTCGACGCGTTCAGGGCGCTGGGCCTGCACGTCGCCTGCATCACCAACAAGGCCGCGCAGTTCACCCATCCGCTGTTGAAGGACACCGGCCTGTTCGACTATTTCGAACTGATCCTGTCCGGCGACACGCTGCCGAAACGCAAGCCCGATCCGCTGCCGCTCTTGCATGCCTGCGGGGTGTTCAGGGTGACGCCGGCCGAACTGCTGCTGATCGGCGATTCGCTCAACGACACCCAGGCCGCGCGCGCCGCCGGCTGCCCGGTGTTCTGCGTGCCCTACGGCTACAACCGCGGGCGTCCGGTCGCCGAGCTCGATCTGGATGCGGTGGTGCCGAGCCTGGTCGAGGCAAGCAAGCTCGTCACCAAGGCCGCCTGATCGTGGAGCAAGCCATGAAAGACAAGCGATGGTGAAAGCGAAACGCATCCGCACGTTTCGCTTTTTTGCCGCTCACTTTTTCACGGATTTGCCATGACTGAACAAGACTTCTTCGACCTCGCCCGCCAGGGCTACAACCGCATCCCGCTGGTGCGCGAGATGCCGGGCGACCTGGAAACGCCGCTGTCGGTGTACCTCAAGCTTGCCAACGCGCCCTACACCTACCTGCTTGAATCGGTGGTGGGCGGCGAGCGCTTCGGCCGCTATTCCTTCATCGGCCTGCCTGCGCGAACGGTCTTGCGGGTGCGGGCCCATCTGCTGACGGTGGAAACCGACGGCCAGATCATCGAGGAATACAGCCTGCCCGATCCGCTGGCCTTCATCGCCGAATTCCAGGCACGCTTCAAGGCGGCGCCGGTGGCGGGATTGCCGCGCTTTACCGGCGGGCTGGCGGGCTATTTCGGCTACGACACCGTCCGCTACATCGAGAAGCGCCTGGCGAGGACGCGCAAGGACGACGCGCTGCGCACGCCGGACATCCTCTTGATGCTGACCGAGGAACTGGCGGTGTTCGACAACCTGGCCGGCAAGCTCTATCTCATCACCCACGCCGATCCGATGCAGGCCGGCGCCTATGCGCAGGGCCACCTGCGCCTGCAGGCGCTGGCCGAGCAACTGCACGCGCCGGTGCATCTGCCGGCCGAGCCGGTGGTGGTGGCGGACGAGCCGCAGTCCGAATTCGGCGAAGCCGAATTCAAGGCAGCGGTGCAAAAGGCCAAGGACTACATTGCGGCCGGCGATGTGATGCAGGTGGTGCTGAGCCAGCGCATGTCGCGCCCGTTCAATGCCTCGCCGTTGTCGCTGTACCGCGCGCTGCGTGGCCTCAACCCGTCGCCCTACATGTTCTACTACGACCTCGGCGGCTTCCATATCGTCGGCTCGTCGCCCGAAATCCTGGTGCGGCTGGAGGGCGACACCGTCACCCTGCGTCCCATCGCCGGCACCCGTCCGCGCGGGCTCACGCGCGAGGACGACCAGCGCCTGGCCGAGGAACTGCTGGCCGACCCCAAGGAATGCGCCGAGCATCTGCAATTGCTCGACCTCGGCCGCAACGACACCGGGCGCGTTGCCGTCACCGGCAGTGTCCAGGTCACCGAGCGCATGCAGATCGAGCGCTACTCGCACGTGATGCACATCGTTTCCAACGTCGAGGGCACGTTGAAGCCGGAGCTGTCCGCGCTCGACGTGCTGCGCGCCAGCTTCCCGGCGGGCACCGTGTCCGGCGCACCCAAGGTGCGGGCGATGGAAATCATCGACGAACTCGAGCCCAGCAAGCGCGGCATCTACGCCGGCGCGGTCGGCTATCTCGGCTTCAACGGCGACATGGATCTGGCGATCGCCATCCGCACTGCCGTGGTCAAGGACGGCATGCTGTACGCGCAGGCCGGCGCCGGCATCGTCGCCGATTCGGTGCCCGACAACGAATGGCTGGAAACGCTGAACAAGGCGCGCGCCGTCATCCGCGCGGCCGAACTGGCGCAGGCGCGATTCGGCACCCTGACCGAATGATCCGCACCGGCCAGCGCTAGCTCAGACCATAGCGCTTGAGCTTGCGATAAAGCGTGCGCTCGGTAATGCCGAGCGCGCTGGCCACCCGGTTGCGGTGGCCGGAATGGGCGTCGAGCAGGGCGCGGATATGGGCGCGCTCGACCTCGGCCAGCGCTTGCGTGCCCGCCAGCACCGGCACCGTTACGGTAGGCAGATGCAGGTCGGCGGCGCGGATCACGCCGTCACGGCAGGTCAGCACCGCACGTTGCAGCAGGTTGCGCATTTCGCGCACATTGCCCGGGAACTCATACGCCTGCAGCATGGCCAGCGCAGCGGCATCCAGCCGGCACGCGCGCTGGCCGCCTGCCAGACGCTTGAGCAGAAACGCCGCCAGCGCCGGCAGGTCGTCGCGCCGTTCGCGCAGCGGGGGCAGGTCGACGTCGATTCCCGCCAGCCGGTAATAGAGGTCGAGCCGGAACCGTTTCTCGTCCACTTCATCCAGCAGGCGGCGATTGGTGGCCGACACCAGGCGCACGTCGGCCTGCAGCGTGTGGGTGCCGCCGACGCGGCGGAATTCTCCCGTTTCCAGCACCCGCAACAGCTTGGCCTGCAAGCCCAGCGGAATCTCCGCGACCTCGTCCAGAAACAGCGTGCCGCCGTCCGCCAGTTCGAACAGCCCTTTCTTCAAGCCGCTGCTGCCCGAGAACGCGCCGCGCTCGTGGCCGAACAACTCGCTTTCGAACAGGGTTTCCGGCACCGCGGCGCAGTTGATCACGATGAAGGCGCCGCCGGCGCGCGCCGAGCGGGCGTGGATGAAGCGCGCGGCGAGCTCCTTGCCGACGCCGGACTCGCCAAACAGCAGGATCGACGCCTCGCAGTCGGCCACGCGCGCCAGATTGTCCACGCAGGCGAGGAAGGCGGGCGATTGCCCCACCATCTGCATGGCGTCGCAATCCGTGCCTGCTTCGGCTTCCAGCGGGTAGAGCTGTTCGCCCAGGTAGCGTTCGCCATTCGCGCCGCGCAGCGCATGGCCGCGGATGCGGGTGCGTTCGGGCTGGTTGTCGGCGTGGAAATGCGTGTGCAATACCTCGACCGCCTCGCCGCGCTCGAACAGGGCCTGGTGCGGGCATTGCTCGCCGTTTTCGTGGCAGGGGCGCGCCGAGCGGTGCGACACGGCGTGGCAGCGCTGGCCGACGATGGTGCCGGGCGTCGCGCCATAGGCCTCGGCATAGCGCCGGTTGGCCGCCACGATGCGGTATTCGCGATCGATCACAACAAAGGGCTGGTCGTGGGTCTCGATCATGTCCTGCAGATCAATGGATGGCATGGCGGCTCCTCTCTTTTGTCATGACGCATGGTAGCAATGTCATGACAGGAATGCCATGACGGCGCCAGGGCGATTCTGCCGAATGGCCTGGAACCCAATGATGACCGGGCTTGCCTGGTTGGCACGCTGGTTGGCACGCCTGTTGCGTTAAGTGGATGGCGCATCGCCCCACAACAGGATGGAGAGAGACATGTCTGACAAGAACTGGAAGCTGCAACCCGGTGTGAACATGGCCCCGGAGGTGGTCGACGAGGTGGCCAAGATCGCCTGTGCCCTGAAGAGCCTGTCCGCCTACACCACCTTCGTCGTGGAGCGCGAGGACTGCCCGGAGGATCTGCAGCAGATCGTGGAAGAGGGCCTGGAAGCCATGGCCCGCATCTTCCAGTGGTGATCCCCACCCCCACCCGACACAGCACAAGGAGCGACAACACATGGCACACATCGTGATTCTGGGCGCCGGCATCGGCGGAATGACCATGGCGTATGAAATGCGCGAAGAGGCGCGAAGCGAAGACAAGGTCAGCGTGATTTCCAACCTGCCGTATTTCCAGTTCACCCCGTCCAACCCCTGGGTGGGGGTCAACTGGCGCAAGCGCGACGACATCACCATCGATGCCGCACCGTACCTGAACAAGAAGAACATCGATTTCATCGGCGTCGGCGCCGCGCGCGTCCATCCCGAGCGCAATCAGGTCGAACTGATCGACGGCCGGATCGTGGGCTATGACTTTTTGATCATCGCGACCGGCCCCAAACTGGCGTTCGACGAAGTGCCGGGTCTGGGACCGGAAGGCCATACCCAGTCGGTCTGCACAGTCGATCACGCGGTGACCGCCGGCCGCGCGTGGGACGCCTTCGTGAAAAACCCGGGTCCCATCGTGGTGGGCGCGGTGCAGGGCGCGTCCTGCTACGGCCCGGCCTATGAGTTCGCCATGATCATGGACACCGACCTCAAGCGGCGCAAGATCCGCGACCGCGTGCCGATGACCTATGTCACCGCCGAGCCCTACATCGGCCATCTGGGCCTGGGCGGCGTCGGCGATTCCAAAGGCATGCTGGAATCGGCGATGCGCGACCGCCACATCAAGTGGATCTGCAACGCCAAGATCACCCAGGTCGAAGCCGGCAAGATGTTCGTCGCCGAGCACAACGACCGCGGCGAGGTGATCAAGGAACACGAACTGCCGTTTGCCTACTCCATGATGCTGCCCGCGTTCAAGGGCATCGACGCGGTGTTTGGCATCGAGGGGCTGACCAACCCGCGCGGCTTCATCACCATCGACGCCCATCAGCGCAACTCGAAATATCCCAATGTCTATGCGGTGGGCGTGTGCGTCGCCATCCCGCCGGTCGAGGTCACGCCGGTGCCGACCGGAACGCCGAAGACCGGCTACATGATCGAATCGATGGTCACCGCCACGGTGCACAATATCCGCGCCGTGCTCGACGGCCGCGAACCCGTCGAGAAAGCCACCTGGAACGCCATCTGCCTGGCCGATTTCGGCGACACCGGCGCCGCCTTCGTGGCGCTGCCGCAGATTCCGCCGCGCAACGTCAACTGGTTCAAGGAAGGCAAGTGGGTGCACCTGGCCAAGATCGGGTTCGAGAAATACTTCATGCGAAAAATGAAGAAAGGCTCGACCGAACCGCTGTACGAAAAATACGTGCTCGGCCTGATGGGCCTCAAAAAGCTCAAGTAGTCTCCTCGTGGCGCAAGCCTTCAAGCGCCTGCGGGCGCTTTTTTTGTGCGGGTGAGGCGGGTCGCACGGCTATAATTCTCTGCTCTTGGCGCGAGGCTTTCGCTTCGCCGCGGCGCCGTGACGCCGAAGGACACCCCATGCTATTGATGATCGACAACTACGACAGCTTCACCTACAACCTGGTGCAGTATTTCGGCGAGCTGGGCGAGGAGGTCAGGGTCGTCCGCAACGACGAGATCGATCTCGCCGGCATCGCCGACATGCACCCCGACCACATCGTCGTCTCGCCCGGCCCCTGCACGCCGAATGAAGCCGGCGTGTCGGTCCCACTGATCCAGGAATTCGCCGGCAGGATTCCCATCCTCGGCGTCTGCCTCGGCCACCAGAGCATCGGCCAGGCCTTCGGCGGCAAAATCGTGCGCGCCAAGGAATTGATGCACGGCAAGACCTCGATGATCCATCACCTGGATACGGGCGTATTCAAGGGCCTGCCCAATCCCTTCCGTGCCACCCGCTACCACTCGCTGGTGATCGAGCGCGAATCGCTGCCCGACTGCCTGGAGATCACCGCGTGGAGCGAGGATGGCGAAATCATGGGGGTGCGCCACAGGACGCTGGCGGTCGAGGGCGTGCAGTTCCACCCCGAATCGATCCTCACCGAACACGGTCACGCCATGCTGGCCAATTTTCTGAAGGAGTGGGTGTGATGCAGTACAAGGATTTGCTCACCCTGCTGATCGAGCGTCACGACCTGCCGCACGACACCATGCTCGGCGCGATGCACGCGCTGATGGGCGGCGACTGGACGCCTGCGCAGATCGCCGGTTTCCTGGTCGCGCTGCGCATGAAGGACGAGACCGTGAGCGAGATCGCCGCCGCCGCCGCCGTCATGCGCGAGCTGTCGGTCAAGGTGCCGCTCGCCGGCGTCGACCATCTGGTCGACACTTGCGGCACCGGCGGCGACGGCGCCCACACCTTCAATATTTCCACCGCCGCGTCGTTTGTCGCGGCGGCGTGCGGCGCGCGCGTGGCCAAGCACGGCGGTCGTTCGGTGTCGTCCACCTCGGGCAGCGCCGACGTGCTCGA
>DASTEA010000077.1:0-3950 GCA_035710075.1 Thiobacillus sp. | reverse complement strand
TGCAGCAGCACCCGCGTACGCTGCAAATGGCGCAGGAACTGGTGCCCAAGGCCCGCGCCTTCCGCCGCGCCCTCGATCAGTCCCGGAATGTCGGCGATGACAAAGCTGCGTTCGCTATCCACCCGCACCACGCCCAGATTGGGTGCCAGCGTGGTGAACGGATAGTCGGCCACCTTGGGGCGCGCCGCCGATACGGCACGGATGAAGGTCGATTTGCCCGCGTTGGGCATGCCCAAAAGGCCGACGTCTGCCAGCACCTTCAATTCCAGCGCCAGTTCCCATTCCTCGCCCAACTCGCCCAGCGTGTGCTGACGCGGCGCGCGGTTGGTACTGGACTTGAAATGCAGGTTGCCCAGCCCGCCCCTGCCGCCCTTGGCCAGGCAAACCGTCTGACCGTCCGCGGCCAGATCGGCCACCACCTCGCCGCTGTTGATGTCGGTAAACACGGTCCCCACCGGCACGCGGACGATGAGGTCCTCGCCGCCCTTGCCGTAGCACTGCGCACCGCGCCCGTTCTCGCCTTGTTCCGCCTTGAAGATGCGCTTGAAGCGAAACTCGACCAGGGTATTGATGTTGCGGTCGGCCAGCACGATCACGCTGCCGCCGCGACCGCCATCGCCGCCATCAGGGCCACCATGGGGAATGTTTTTCTCGCGGCGAAACGAAGCGCTACCGTCCCCCCCCTTGCCGGCGATGACCTGAATTTTGGCTTCGTCGATGAATTTCATATTTGGATTCCCAACAAACAAAAAAGCCCCATCCGGCGGACAGGGCTTTTTGGCGAACGAATCGGATTCAGTTCAAATCAACTCAGGAAGCCTGAGTCAATCACACTGCGACCGGCTCGATGCGAACCGTGCGACGACGGGCAGCGCCCTTGACTTCGAACTTGACCGTGCCGTGCGCCTTGGCGAACAGGGTGTGATCCTTGCCGATGCCGACGTTGTCGCCCGGGTGGAACTGGGTGCCGCGCTGACGCACGATAATGTTGCCGGCCAGAACCAGTTCGCCGCCGTAGCGCTTCACGCCCAGACGTTTCGACTCTGAATCGCGGCCGTTACGCGAACTGCCGCCTGCTTTCTTGTGTGCCATTTATGAGCTCCTTATGCAGTAATGCCGGCGATTTGCACTTCGGTGAAGTGCTGACGATGGCCCTGGCTCTTGCGATAGTGCTTGCGACGGCGCATCTTGAAGATCTTGATCTTGTCGCCGCGCGCCTGGTTCAGCACAGTGGCCGTAACCGTGGCACCGCGCAGCATGGGCGCGCCCATCTTGATGTCGGCACCATCGCCTACCATCAATACCTGATCAAAGGTGATCTCGCTGCCGATCTCGCCGTCCAGCTTTTCAATTTTAAGTTTGTCGCCGGCGCTCACGCGATATTGCTTGCCGCCGGTTTTGATGACTGCGTACATGGGGGGTCTCCAACCAATTCGAACCCAGGAAAGCGCAGAAGTTTATCGGCGAAGCCGCAACAAGTCAAACCATTTGGCAGGCTATTTGAATACACGTCTCGCACGCATGCATTGCGATGCCTCGCGTATAGGCATTGCGATGAAAAAGCCCGGCGGGGCTGCTACCATTGCAGGATTTCCCAATAATAAAGCCCCTATCGTGTCTTTGGAGAGCCTGCAATCCTTCCTGGCAGATGACATGCGCGCCGTCGACCATGTCATCCGCCAAAGCCTGTATTCCGACGTGGTGCTCATCCGCCAGGTTTCCGAATACATCATCAACAGCGGCGGCAAGCGGCTGCGTCCGGCGCTGGCGCTGTTGTCGGCCGGCTGCTTCAATTATTCGGGACGCACGCACTATGAACTCGCCGCAGTGGTCGAATTCATCCACACCGCCACCCTGCTGCACGACGACGTCGTCGACGAATCCGATCTGCGGCGCGGCCGCGAAACCGCCAACGCGCTGTTCGGCAACGCCGCCAGCGTGCTGGTCGGTGACTTCCTTTATTCGCGCGCCTTCCAGATGATGGTGACGATCGAGAACATGGAAGTCATGCGCATCCTCTCCGACGCCACCAACACCATCGCCGAAGGCGAAGTGCTGCAGCTGCTGAACTGCCGCGACCCCGACATCGACGAAGCGAACTACCTGCGCGTCATCCGCTACAAGACGGCCAAGCTGTTCGAAGCCGCCGGCCGGCTGGGCGCCGTCATCGGCGGCGGCACCGAAAACGAGAAAGACGCGCTGGCACGCTACGGCATGCACCTCGGCACCGCCTTCCAGCTGATCGACGACGTGCTCGACTATTCCGGCGACATTCTCGAGACCGGCAAGAACATCGGCGACGACCTCGCCGAAGGCAAGCCCACCCTGCCGCTGCTGTACGCGATGAAGCACGGCACCGCCGAACAGGCCGCCTGCATCCGCCAGGCCATCGAGCACGATGGCCTCACCGAATTCCAGAGCGTGCTCGCCGCGATCAAGGACACAAACGCCCTGCAATACACCCGCGAAGTCGCGCAGCGCGAAATTCAGGCCGCAAATTCAGCAATTTCTTGCTTGCCGGATTCAAATTCCAAGGCAGCTTTGCTACAATTGGCGGCTTTCGCGGTTGACCGAAGTTTTTAACCGCGCAGTTCTAGATTTCCCGGTAGTTCTTCAAAATGGGTTCAGCGCACCTGAACCCGCCATCTGCTTCGGGGCGTAGCTCAGCCTGGTAGAGTACTGCGTTCGGGACGCAGGAGTCGGAGGTTCGAATCCTCTCGCCCCGACCATCTTTCTCTCGTATTCCCCCAAGCACGGCGTCACTGCCGCGACGGCGGCCGAATGCTGCTTCAATCTCCCCTCCCCCTGTTTCCTTGGCGTGATAAGGTTTGCGCGACAAGCGAGCCGAGGGTCCACACCATGATCTTTCTCCAGTCCCTGTATCCGCTGCTGGTCGCGGCGGCCCTGAGCGGCTGTGCCGCGACCTCCAGCCCCTACGGTGCGCCGCCTGACACTTCCGATCCCTGGCAGCTCATCCACCATGCGCGCGGCTGGCTGCAGCAGGGCCGCCCGCGTGGCGCGCTGCCAAGCCTGCAGAAGGCCCAGGTGGAAGTGGAGAAGCTCGACCACGGGACGGCGGGCTATTCGCACGCCAAGGCCGCGATCCACAACGAGCTGGGACGCGTCTACGAGATGGTGAGCGACCTCGACACCGCCGAGGCACAATTCCTGGAGGCGGCCGAGGTGGGCAAAAGCGTGCCGGAACGCCGGCCGCTACACTTCGATATCAGCTACAACCTGTCGACGGTGTACGAACGCAAGGCGCAGCTTGCCGAAAGCTGCGCGCAGCTACAGCGCGCAATAGCGCTGCAGCAGGACCTGCTCGCGCGCCCGGCCGAGCCGCCCGATGGCTACGGGGCGGACAGCGAGCGCTTTCTGCGCGAGGTCGCTGCCCCGCGCATGCTGGCGCGCGCCCAGCGGATCGGATGCGACATCCGCCTGGCGGATTAATCGAGACCCAGCGGGTAAGCCTGGCGGCAGGCAGGCAGCCGCAGCGGCCCTGTAGCCGCCGTCTGTACAATCCCGGGGTCACAACCACCCCACGCCCCCATGGCACACATCATCCCGGAAGGCTGGCAGGCGCTCGAAGCCACGGGCGCCCAGCAGCGCGAAATCGAGACACTGGCGCTGCTCGCCGCGAATCTGCCCGACGCCTACACCGTCTACCACGGCGTGCACTGGACGCGCGTCAACCAGGGCCACGCGCTGGTCGGCGAGATCGACTTCGCCATCGTCAACCCGGCCGGCAACCTGCTGCTGATCGAGCAGAAATCCGGGTATCTCACCGAGACGCCGGAAGGGCTGTCCAAGCAGTACGACAAGAAGGAAAAGCTGGTTTCATTCCAGATGACCCGCTCGGTCGAGGCCATGCGCAAGCGGCTGAATGCCCACTGCGAAGGCGACAAGCCCACGCTCGACAGCCTGCTCTACTGCCCCGACTATTGGGTCAA
>DASTEA010000076.1:0-2174 GCA_035710075.1 Thiobacillus sp. | reverse complement strand
GCATCCATCGGGTACGGATCGCGCCCGACGATGCGGCGGGTATCGAAGCGGCTGCGCGGCGCGAGCGCCAGCGCATTTTTGCCGTGCTGGAAGCGGACTTCCTGCTCACTGCGCACCAGCAGGACGATCAGGCCGAAACCCTTCTATTGCAGTTGCTGCGCGGCGCCGGACCGAAAGGCCTCGCGGCAATGGCCGAGCTGCAACGTCGGCCCGGCTGGCGCGCAGCGCAACTCAGGCCGCTGCTGGGCGTCACCCGTGGCGGGCTGCTGGATTATGCGCAGTCGCACGGCTTGAACTGGGTCGATGACGAGAGCAATCGGGACACCCGCTACCGCCGCAATGCGCTGCGCCAGCAGGTGATGCCGCTCCTGGCTGCGCATTTCCCCGGCAGTAGCGCCACCCTCGCGCGCGCGGCTGCGTTGCAGGCCGATGCCGCCGAATTGCTGGACGACCTGGCGCGGCTCGATGCCGGGACAGCCATTGCTGGCGATCGTCTTGATTGCATGGCGCTGGCCGGCTTGTCGAGCCCGCGCGCGCGCAATCTGCTGCGCCATTTTATCGAGCGGCACGGCCTGCCCATGCCAAACGCCCGGCAGTTGAACGAGGCCCTGCACCAGTTGCTAGATGCCCGCCACGACGCGCGCGTGTGCGTCGGTCTGGGGCCGATGGAAGTATGGCGCTTCCGCGGCGGCGCGTATCTTGTTTCGCCGGCGCCAGCCTCGGCCGCGCCGGTTCGCTGGCAGGGCGAGGCGGTGCTCTGGGTGCCGGCCGCCGGGGTGCGCGTGCAGATGGATGCCGTGATCGGGGCGGGCTTGAAACGCGCAGCGTTGACAGCGGGCGAAGTCACGCTAGGGGTGCGGCGGGGGGGGGAGCGCCTGCGCCTGCATGCCGGTGGCCCCCATCACCGCCTGAAGAATCTGCTGCAGGAGCAGGCGATCCCGCCTTGGCAGCGCGATCGCCTGCCGCTGTTGTGGTGTAACGGGCGGCTGGCGTGGGCGCAGGGTATTGGCCTTGAGGCCGATCTGCTCGCCGCATCCGGCGAAGCCGGGGTGCTGCCGCGCGTCGCGGACTAGCCGTCAGGCAAGACAGGCGCGGGCCGGCCGTGCTATCCTAGCGGGCTGATTTTCATGGTCTTTTAAACGTTTTTTCTCATTTGTCCGGAGCATACACATGGCTGTTCAGCGCACTTTTTCCATCATCAAACCCGATGCCGTCGCCAAGAACGTGGTGGGCAAGATTGTCAGCCGCTTCGAGAGCAATGGCCTCAAGGTGGTGGCGTTCAGGATGAAGCATCTGTCGCGCCAGGAAGCCGAAGGGTTTTACGGTGTGCATCGCGAGCGCCCCTTCTTCAAGGATCTGGTTGATTTCATGATCTCGGGTCCGGTGGTGCTGCAGGTGCTGGAAGGCGAGGATGCGATTGCCAAGAACCGCGCACTGATGGGCGCGACCGACCCGAAGAAGGCCGAAGCCGGCACCAGTCGCGCCGATTTCGCCGACAGCATCGACGCCAACGCGGTGCATGGCTCCGACGCGCCGGAAACCGCTGCAGTCGAGATTGCCTACTTTTTCCCCGCCTGCGAAGTTTACAGCCGCTGATCGAAACTGCCGATGCCGCAAAACCTGCTTGATTTCGACCTCGAAGGACTGACCGCCTGGTTCGGTGAACTCGGCGAAAAGCCGTTTCGCGCCAGGCAGGTGTTCCACTGGGTGCATCAGGCCGGGGTGGCGGATTTCGCGCAGATGACCGATATCGCCAAAAGCCTGCGCGAGAAACTGCAGCAGCAGGCGGTGGTGGCGCCGCCGGCGGTCAGCTACGCGCACACCTCGACCGACGGCACGCGCAAGTGGCTGTTCGATGTTGGGGTCGCAAACGGCATCGAAACCGTGTTCATCCCGGAAGAGGATCGCGGCACCCTGTGCGTGTCGTCGCAGGTCGGTTGTGCGCTTGAGTGCACCTTCTGCTCGACCGGACGGCAGGGCTTCAACCGCAACCTGACGGTGGCCGAAATCATCGGCCAGCTGTGGGTGGCGCATCACGGCCTGCGCGGCGAAGTCAATCGCACCACCGGTGAAGTCTCCGACCGGCCGGTGACCAATGTGGTGATGATGGGCATGGGCGAGCCGCTGGCGAACCTGGAGAATGTGGTGACCGCGCTCGGCATCATGCTCGACGA
>DASTEA010000075.1:0-3304 GCA_035710075.1 Thiobacillus sp. | reverse complement strand
GCCTGTGGGGCGCAGTCGAGTCCGGCGGCAGCTTCGATCTCACGGCCGACGGCCTGTTCGACCGCGTCGCCGAATTCGGCATGGCCTCGGGCTCGAGCAACCACGCCAACCGTCTCGACACCATCCGCACCGTGTACGAGGTGTACGGCACGATGATCGACCCACACACCGCAGACGGCCTCAAAGTGGGGCTGGAGCACCGCGAGCCCGGCGTGCCGCTGATCTGTATGGAAACCGCGCAGCCCGCCAAGTTCGACGACGCGATCCGCGAGGCGCTCGGCATCGAGCCGGTGCGTCCGGCCGAGCTTGCGGCCCTCGAAGCGCAGCCGCAGAAAAAGCACGTCATGGATGCCGACGTCAATGCGGTCAAGCAGTTCATCGTTGACCACGCAGGTTGAGCGGCTCGCCGGGCGGCGATGAAGCAACCAGGCGATCCGGGCGAAGCCGAAACCTTTGCCGAACTGCTGGCGCGGGTGCGCGCCTGCACGTTCTGTGCCGCCTATCTGCACTATCCCCCGAAGCCCATATTCAGCGCCTCACCCACTGCGCGCGTGCTGATCGTCGGCCAGGCACCGGGGCGGCGCGTGCACGACACCGGGATCCCGTGGAACGACCCGTCGGGCGACCTGCTGCGGCAATGGCTGGGCATGACGCGCGAGCAGTTCTACGACGTCTCGCGCATCGCCATCGTCCCCACCGGCCTGTGCTATCCCGGCACGGTCAAGGGCAGCGACCTGCCGCCGTGCCCGGAATGCGCGCCGCTGTGGCATCCGCCGTTGCGCGCGGCGATGCCCGACATCCGCCTCACCCTGCTGGTCGGCGCCTACGCCCAGGCGTATTACCTGGGGAAACGCCGCGGCCGCACGCTGGCCGAAACGGTCGCCGCCTGGCGCGATTTTGCCCCGGAATTCCTGCCGCTGCCGCATCCCAGCCCGCGCAACCGCGGGTGGCTGAAACAGAATCCCTGGTTCGAGGCCGAGGTCTTGCCCATGCTGCGCGAACGGGTTGGAGCCGCGCTGGCGACAGGCGATAATGACGGCGCGCAAGACCCGCTCCAGAATTCCTTTCCCTACAGGATTTGATCCGCATGAAACTTGTCACCTCGCTCACCAGCCCGTATGGCCGCAAAGCCCGTGTGGTGTTGCTGGAAAAGAAAATTCCTTTCCAGCTTCAGGTCGAAAATCCCTGGTTGCCCGATAGCCCCGTTGCCAGCCTCAATCCGCTCGGCAAGGTGCCGGTGCTGGTGCTGGAAGACGGGGTTCCTGTGTTCGATTCGCGCGTCATCGTCGAGTATCTCGACCATGTCAGCCCGGTGGCGCACCTGATTCCGGCCGAACTGAAAAGCCGCATGGTCGTGCGCGGCATCGAGGCCCTGGCCGATGGCGTCACCGACGCCGCCGTGGCGGTTTATCTGGAAAAAAAACGCCCGCCCGAACAGCAAAGCAGCGACTGGCTGCTGCTGCAGGAAAAAACCCTGTTCCGCGGGCTGGAAGCCCTGGCGCAAGCCCTGGGCGAAAAGCCCTGGTTTCTCGGCAACAGCATGACGCTGGCCGATGTCGCCTGCGGTTGCACGCTCGGCTATCTGGAACTGCGCTTTCCTGAAATCGACTGGCGCAGCGCGCATCCCAATCTGACCAGGCTCGCCGACAAGCTGGCGACGCGCGCGTCGTTCAAGGAAACCGTGCCGGTCGTCTGACGGAGGAGCCGCATGAATGAAGAATCGAACATGACGCACGCAATCGCGACCCTGGCCGGCGGCTGCTTCTGGTGCATCGAAACGGTGTTCAACCAGCTGCGCGGTGTTGAATCCGCGGTGTCGGGCTACATGGGCGGGCACACGGTGAACCCCACCTACACGGACATCTGCAACGGCGACACCGGCCACGCCGAAGTGGTGCAGGTGAGCTTCGACCCGGACGTGATTTCGTATCGCGAGCTGCTGGAAATTTTCTTCACCCTGCACGACCCGACCCAGCTCAACCGCCAGGGCAACGATGTCGGCACCCAGTATCGCTCGGCGATTTTCTGGCACACGCCGGAGCAGAAGGCCGAAGCGGAAGCGCTGATCGCCGAGCTCAGCGCAGCCCAACAATTCGATGCGCCCATCGTCACCGAGGTGACCGCGGCGACGACGTTCTATCCCGCCGAGGATTATCACCAGGGCTATTTTGACAGCAACCCCAATCAGCCCTACTGCCAGTTTGTGGTGGCGCCGAAGGTGGCCAAGGCGCGGGCGAAATATGCCGCGCGCCTGAAGCGCTGAGCGTAAGCGGACGGTCAGCCGACAGATTCAGGCCTCGCTGTTGAAGCCAAGCGAAGGCAGTTCCAGACCCTCGATCTCCTGCAACGACTTCCCGGCGATTCCCTGCAGGTCGCCGTACATCCCGACCGTCGCCCCCATCACCCGCATGATCTGTTCTTCGCGCTTGGCCCATTGCTTCATGATGACTTTTCTTTCCTTGTCGAGGTCTTCCTGCATGGTGGAAAACGCCTCGACGATGGCTTCCACGCGCTGACGGAAGCGCGGGCCGGTGAGGTACTGGTAGACCATCTCGGTCTTGGTCTGCTGGCCCTCGGTCGTCTGCCGCGCAAGGGCGAGTTCGAGCAATGACTGGCGCAAGACCATCGCCACCGGCAATGCAGCACGGGGGTGGGTGACCCAGACACCCTCTACCAGCTCGAAGGTTTCCACGCCTTTCGGCAATATCTGGCTCACGATCACGGCGATTTCCGCCTTCGCAGTGCGCTGATCGCCGCGCAGCTTGACCAGCCAGGCGTCGCTCCAGTTCTTGGTGCGCTTGAACTCCCACAGGATGGTGCCGCCGGACTGGCCGCCCGCGCCGACCACACGGTGCAACACATCCCCGCCGTATTCGCCCTTGGGTACAGGCTCGATCGCATCGAACGGAAATTTGCCACGCAGCAGGTTTTCAAGCTCCAGTTCCTGGACTTCGCCCTGCAGCTGCTGCGAGCCCTGTTCGGCCCGGCGCTTCAGGTCCTCGATCTGTTTCTGCATCGCGGCAATGGTCTGCTCCTTCTCCATGACCTTGAGCCGCTGTTCGTTCTCGGCTTCCTTTCTGGCTTGCTGGCGGGTCGCGTCGAGTCCTGCCTGCACCCGCTTTTCAATGGTCAGTTCCAGTTCGCGTTTGGCATCGTCGAGTTCGCGCTGCTTCTTGATCAGGTCGGCCTGTGCCTTCTGCGCTTCGGCCAGCTTTTCTTCACGGCTTTTCAGCACCTCCTGCAACTCGGCCATTTCACGGCTGACCTGCTCGAAGTCGCTTGCTGCGGCCTGCCTGGCTTTTTT
>DASTEA010000074.1:0-4453 GCA_035710075.1 Thiobacillus sp. | reverse complement strand
CAGTGCGCTGTGGGCGGCCAGTTGCTGAATCATCGGATGGCCCGATTTGCCGGGCAGCAGCTTTTGTACCTCGGCCTCGGCCTCCTTGAACTTGCGCGCCCGGATCAGCGCGGTAACCAGGCCATAGCGTGCGGCAGTTTCGCTGCTGTAGCGTTTTTCCTTCAGCACATTGCGCGCAGCGCGCACGGCGTCGACCGGGCTGTCTTCCTGTGCGCGCAGGCGGGCGCGCACCAGCTGGAAATCCAGGCTGTCCTCCACCTGCTGATAGGACGCATCCTCGCTGCGCGCTTGCATGTCGGCGATGCGTTCCGTAGTGAGCGGGTGGGTGCGCAAATAGGCCGGCGCGCTGCTGTCGTAAAACCGGTTGGCGCGCTCGAGGCGGTTGAAAAATCCGCTCATGCCGCGCGGATCGTAAGCGCCGCGGGTCAGCATCTCGTAGCCGAGACGGTCGGCCTCGCGCTCGTAATCGCGGCTGTAGTTGAGCTGGTTCTGGATCGAATAAGCCTGGCTGGACGCAATCGCCGCGCTGGCCACATTGGGGTTGGAGCGCGCAGCCAGCAGCGCCAGCGCCAGCGCGGCCATAGTTGGCCAGTAGCTCTGACTTTGCGAGGCGACCATGCGCGCGATGTGATCCTGGGTGACGTGGGCGATTTCGTGGGCCACCACGCTCGCCAGTTCGGATTCGCTTTGTGCGGAAAGCAGCAGGCCGGTGTGCACGCCGATGTTGCCGCCGGGCATGGCAAAGGCGTTGATGCTGGGATCGTTGACGACGAAGAAATTGAATTCGCGCTGGTTGCGCGTGCTGACCGAGACCAGTTTGTAACCGAGTTGGTTGAGATAGGTTTCGATTTCCGGATCGTCCAGGTAGCGCGGGTCGGCGTAGACGTCGCGCATGATGGCGCGCCCCAGCGCCTGTTCTTCCTGGTCGGAAAAGTATCGTCGCGACACCTCGCCCAAGTCGGGCAGGTCGGCAGCCAAAACCGGCTGGATGGCCAGGGTCAGTGCGAGCAAGGTACGCAGCATCAGCGGGTTCGGGATGAGGGCAGTTAAAATCATTTCGTTTACGATGCAGGGATAGCCGACAAGGTTCCCCATCTATTTAATATACGAGCCCAGTATGAGCGAATTCACCCATTTTGATGAACGCGGCCGCGCCGTCATGGTCGACGTGGCCGGCAAGGACGATACCCGGCGTGTTGCGGTCGCGAGCGGCCGGATCAGCATGTTGCCCGACACCCTGGCGCGCATTCTCGGCGGCCAGGCGGCCAAGGGCGACGTGCTGGGCATTGCGCGTATCGCCGCGATCCAGGCGACCAAGCGCACCGCGGAATTGATCCCGCTGTGCCACCCGATCGCGCTGACGAAGGTGGGCGTGGAATTCAGCCATGACGCGTCCGCATCGTCGATCACCTGCACGGTGACCGCCGAGACCGTCGGCAAGACCGGCGTTGAAATGGAAGCCTTGACCGGCGTCAGTGTGGCGCTGCTGACGATCTACGACATGTGCAAGGCGGTCGATCGCGGCATGGTGATGTCGCACATCCGGCTGCTGGAAAAGCAGGGCGGGCGCTCCGGCCACTGGCTCGCCCCGTCGTAAACATACATTCAAACATTCACCTTGCATGCAAGCGGCCGGGAGTTGGGCCTAGACCGATGCGTTTTTTCAGATTCCTGCTGCTGAGCCTGTGGGCGTGCGCATTCACCGTGCGGGCCGACTTGCCGGACTATCAGGCCTTTCCGGCCGAGGCCGATCGCCTGTTGCTGTGGGTGGCGTCCGAGCGCGGCCGCGCCGAGCCCGAACTGCAGGCCGCGCGGCAACTCGCCGGGCAGGGGGTGGAGACCTGGTCGCTCGACCTCGTCAATGCTTATTTTCTGCCGCAGCTTCCCAGCAGCATGGACGCCGTGCCGCCGCAGGACATGGTGGACTGGCTGCGCGCCGCGCAGGCCAGCGGCAGGCGGGTCGTCGTGTATGCCGTGTCACGCGCTGCAGTGCCGGTGCTGCGGGGCGCGGCCGCGCTTGCGCCTGGCGAGCGGCAGAATCTGTGCGTGATGCTGATGTACCCGAACCTTTACGCGGTGGCGCAGCCGCTGGCCGCGCCGGATTTTCTCGACCTGGGCGACCTGGCCGGCCTGCAGGTGCGCGTGCTGCAGCCGCGCCGTTCGGCCGCCACGCCCTGGCTGCCGGGCTTGCTCGACCATCTGGCGTTGCACGGCGCGTCGGTCAGCCATACGATCCTGGAAAACCTGCGCGAAGGCTACTGGGCGCGCGAAACGCCTACCGAATTCGAGGTGGCAGAGAGCCGCCGCCTGGATGCCATGCTGCTGCGTGAGTTGAACGACTGGGCGTGCCAATGAAACGATTGTTGATTGCCGGTGCGATGGGCCTGCTGCTGAACTGCGGCACGCAGGCCGCCGGATTCGAGAAACGGGCGGGCACGCCTGCGCCGGAACTGCAGGCGCAGGACCTGGCCGGCGCGCCCAAAACCCTGGCCGACTACCGCGGCAAGGTGGTGCTGCTCAATTTCTGGGCCTCGTGGTGTCCGCCCTGCCTGCGCGAAATGCCGTCGATGGAGCGGCTGCGGGTGAAGATGGCGGGGCGGCCGCTGGCAATCGTCGCGCTGGACAGCGCCGAAGCACCGGAAGAGGTCAGTGCCTATTTATCCAGAATGACGCTGGGCTTCCCGATCCTGCTCGATCCGGACGGCAGCAACACCAAGCGCTGGAAGGTGTTTGCCTTGCCCACCACCTTCCTGCTGGATGCCGAGGGGCGCGTGCGTTATGTGCTGACCGGGCCGACCGAGTGGGATGAAGGCGAGGCCCTGGGGGTGATTGAGTCAATGCTGGCCGAGCTGTCAGCACAGGCAAAGTAGCCCGGCCGCAAAGCCATTAAATAAATAAGGATTAGCATCAGGCTGGCTTATGGGGATATCAGCCATTTCGCTTGCCAGGCGGGCGGCATAAAGTGCAAAATAACGGTATATTCGCAATCATTAATATATAGACGTCCCCCGCAGCATCAGTGCCGATGCGCTGGCGCTGCTTCCAGCAGACACCTAATATCCGGGCGGGAAAAAATGCGGTTTCATTAACGGAACCGCAGGGGGATCATTTTGAACTCAGAGGCCGCATGAACGCCAAGATCAAACTCGAAAATCACGACGCGCAGGAAATCAAGTACACCACCTGCTATATGTGTGCCTGCCGTTGCGGCATCAAGGTGACGATGGAGGACAACAAGGTCCGCTTCATCCAGGGCAACCGCAACCATCCCACCAACCAGGGCGTGCTGTGCGCCAAGGGTTCGGCCGGGATCATGAAGCAGTATTCCACCGCCAAGCTGACCCAGCCGCTGATGCGTAAGCCCGGCACTGAGCGCGGCGAAGGCATTTACGAGCCGATTTCCTGGGATCAGGCGCTCGATCTGCTGACCGACCGCCTGGAGGAGATCCGCGCGACCGACCCCTCCAAGCTGGGGTTCTTCACCGGGCGCGATCAGATGCAGGCGCTGACCGGCTTGTGGGCGCAGCAGTTCGGCACCCCCAACTGGTCGGCGCACGGCGGTTTTTGTTCGGTCAACATGGCGGCGGCCGGCCTCTATTCGATCGGCTTCTCGTTCTGGGAATTCGGCGCGCCCGACTGGGATTACGCCAAGTATTTCCTGATGTGGGGCGTGGCGGAGGACCATTCCTCCAACCCGATCAAGATCGGCCTCGAAAAATTGAAGCGTCGTGGCGGCAAGTTCGTCACCGTCAACCCGGTGCGCACCGGCTATTCGGCGATTGCCGACGAATGGCTGCCGATCAAGCCGGGCATGGACGGCCTCCTGGCCATGTCGATGGTGCACGTGCTGCTGAAGCACGAAAAGTTCGACTATGAATTCCTGGTGCGCTACACCAACGCCTCCTGGCTGGTGGTGCAGAGCCCGGGTCAGAAGGGCGACGGCCTCTTCCTGCGCGACGAAAACGACCAGCCGCTGATCTGGGATATCGACAAGGAGGCCTTCAGGAACGGCATTGACGGCGACATCGCCCCGGCGCTGTTCGGCGAGTACGTGGCGCCCGACGGCCGTCGCGTCAAGACGGTGATGTCGCTGATGGTCGAGCGCTATCTCGACGATCGCTATGCGCCGGAAAACGTCGCGCTGGAATGCGGCCTGCCGGCCGAAACCATCGAGCGCATCGCGCTGGAGATGGCGCACGTCGCGTTCAAGGAAACGGTCGAACTACCGATCGAGTGGACCGACGTGTGGGGCCGCAAGCACGACAAGGTGGTCGGCCGCCCGGTGGCGATGTACGCGATGCGCGGCATCGCCGCGCACTCCAACGGCTTCCATTCCTGCCGCGCCATCCACATGATCCAGATGCTCTTGGGCGCGCTCGACGCGCCGGGCAACTTCCGCGCCCGCGCGCCGTACCCGAAGCCGATTCCGCCGCACCAGCTGCCGGAAAACAAC
>DASTEA010000073.1:0-4184 GCA_035710075.1 Thiobacillus sp. | reverse complement strand
CTGCGCACCATGGTGGCGCCGGAGTCAGGCTTGATCAATCGCCCGTGTGGCGCATCCGTAAACACTTCCCCTTATTTGCGCATAGAAAACTTCGATTGAGATTACCGGTTTGTCCGTGGCGGCAGGCATGGCCTTGGGGGTACTATTTCGGATGTTGAATTCGGGTTTAAAACCCGCTGCCCGGGAGGGAATTCCGGGTGGTTATTCAAAAATTTTGCATCCATCTGATGGAGAAAACAATGACGGAGCATGTTGCAACCAACGAGACCATACTCGTGGTCGGCGGCGGGATTTCCGGCATGACCGCCGCGCTCGAGGCGGCCGAAACCGGCAAGAACGTCGTCCTGGTTGAGAAAAATCCAGCACTGGGCGGTCGCACCTCTCAGCTGTATCGCTACTTTCCCAAGCTGTGCCATCCCGTTTGCGGGCTGGAAATCAACCTGCGCCGCCTCAAGAACAATCCCCGCGTGCGCGTGCTGACGCTGGCCGAAGTGACCGGCATCGAAGGCAGCACCGGCAACTACACCGCCACCATCAAGGTCAAGCCGCGCTATGTGAACGAGAACTGCACCGCCTGCGGCGAGTGCGAACGCGCGGTGGAGACGATGGTGGACGACCCGTTCAACTACAACCTCAGCCAGCACAAAGCCGCCTACCTGCCGAACGCGATGGCCTACCCGCAGCGCTACGTGCTGGATCCGGCGATCATCGGCACGGCCGACGCCGACCGCGCCAAGGCCGCGTGCAAGTACGGCGCGGTCGACCTCGACATGCAGGAAGAGACGATCCAGGTCAAGGCCGGCGCGGTGGTGTGGGCGACCGGCTGGCAGCCCTACGATGCGGCGAAGATTCAGCCTTACGGCTATGGCCGCTTCAAGAACGTGATCACCAGTGTGGAATTCGAGCGCCTGGCCGACCTTCAGGGCCCCACCGGCGGCAAGATTCTGCGCCCCAGTGACGGCCGCGAAGCGAAGAACATCGCCTTCATCCAGTGCGCCGGTTCGCGTGACGAAAACCATCTGCGCCATTGCTCGCGCATCTGCTGCATGGCGTCGCTGAAGCAGACCCATTACGTGCGCGAGAAATATCCGGAAGACGGCAAGTCGACCATCTATTACATCGACATCCGCGCCATCGACCGCTTTGAGGACTTCTACCAGAAGGTGCAGGCCGACCCCTCGGTGAGCTTCATCAAGTCCAAGGTCGCGAAGGTCACCGAAGACGAGCACGGCAACCCGGTGTGCCATGGCGTCGACACTGAAGGCTACAAGCGCTACACCACGCCGCACGACCTGGTGGTGCTGGCGGTCGGCATGGAGCCGTCGGTCAAGGGCATCAACGTTCCCGGCCACATCGTCGCCGATTCGAGCGGCTTCATCGAGGCCGATCCGGCCAACGGCGCGGTGTTCGGCGCCGGCTGCGCGTCGAACGCGCTGGACGTGAACCGTGCGGTGCAATCGGCCACCGCGGCGGCATTGCGCGCCATCCAGGTGGTCAATAAAGTAGCAAAGGCGGAGGCTTAAACAATGGCTGACATCAAAGTCGCAGCGTATATCTGCAAGGGCTGCGGGCTGGGCGAGCGTCTGGATACGGACGCGCTGGTCAAGATCGCACAGAAGGACGGCAAAGTGCCGATGGCGAAGGCGCACGAGTTCCTGTGCAACGCCGACGGCGTGGCGATGATCAGGAACGACATCGCCAACGAGGGCGTCACCCACATCATGATCGGCGCCTGTTCGCGCCGCGCCAAGACCGAGGCGTTCTTCTTCCCCGAAAACGCGGTGGCGCGCGCCAACTTGCGCGAAGGCGTGATCTGGATCCGCCCCGACACCGACGAGGCGCGCGAGACCACCCAGGAAATGGCGGAAGACTATATCCGCATGGGCTGCGCCGAAGTGAAGGCGATGACCGCGCCCACCGGCAATACCAACACCGGCACCAGCAAGACCCTACTGGTGGTCGGGGGCGGCGTCACCGGCATGACCACGGCAATCGAAGCATCGAAGACCGGCTACTCGGTCGTTCTGGTGGAAAAGTCCGGCCAACTCGGCGGCTGGGCCGCCAAGCTCTACAAGCGCACCCCGGTGCACGAGCCCTACAAGTCGCCCGCCGACACCGGCGTGGCCGACCTGGTTTCGCAGGTGCTGGCCGACAGCAACATCAAGGTTTATCTTAACGCGACCGTCGCCAAGACTGACGGCGCGCCGGGCCGCTTTGTGGTCGACGTTGCCACCGAATCGGGTGCGACGCATACCGAGGACATCGGCGCCATCGTGCAGGCGACCGGTTTCACCCTGTACGACATGAACAAGCTGCCGGAACTCGGCGGCGGCAAGTCGCCCAACGTGGTCGACCAGGCCGGACTCGAAGCGCTCGCAACTGCCGCGGCGGCGGGCGACGGCGTGATCCGCCGGCCTTCGGATGGTGCGCCGGTCAAATCGGTGGTGTTCGTGCAGTGTGCCGGCCAGCGCGACACCACCGGCCAGCATCTGTCCTACTGTTCGGGCTTCTGCTGCAACGCCAGCATCAAACAGGCGATGTACTTCAAGGACGTGAACCCGGATGTGGATACCACCATCATCTACACCGACCTGCGCACGCCCGGCAACGGCGAGGACTTCTATCGCAGCGCGCAGGAGAAGGGCGTCATCTTCACCAAGGGCAAGGTCGCCGAAGTAATGCCCGCGGGCAACACCAGCACGGTCAAGTTCCACGACCTGATCCTCGACGACAGCAACGCCGCGATGACGGATGTCGACCTGGTCGTGCTGGCCACAGGCCAAGTGGCGAACTCGGGCGTCAACATCGAACTCCCGGCTGCAGCGGCGGAAGCGGCCACGGTGGAGATCAAGCCGATTTCCATCCTCAACCTGACTTACCGCCAGGGACCGGACGTGCCGCAGCTGAAGCAGGGCTTCACCGACTCGCATTTCATCTGCTTCCCCTACGAAACCCGCCGCACCGGCATCTACACCGCCGGCCCGGTGCGTCGTCCGATGGACATCGCGCAGGCGCGCGAGGACGCCACGGGCGCCGCGCTCAAAGCCATCCAGGCGCTGGAAAACGCCGAACTCGGCCGCGCCGCGCATCCGCGTTCGGGCGACCTGTCGTTCCCCAAGGTGCGGCTGGAAGGCTGTACCCAGTGCAAGCGCTGCACGGTGGAATGCCCGTTCGGCGCCATCGATGAGGATGAAAAACGCTTCCCGGTGTTCAACGAATCGCGCTGCCGCCGCTGCGGCACCTGCATGGGCGCCTGTCCGGTGCGGGTGATCTCGTTCGAGAACTACTCGGTCAACAGCGTCGGCGCGCAGATCAAGGCGGTCGACATTCCGGACGAATTCTCCGAAAAGCCGCGCATCCTGATTCTGGCCTGCGAGAACGACGCCTATCCGGCGCTCGACATGGCGGGGATGAGCCGCAACGAGTATTCGGCGTTTGTGCGCATCATTCCGATCCGCTGCCTCGGTTCGGTCAACACGATCTGGATCACCGACGCGTTGAACGCCGGCTATGACGGCGTGATGCTGATGGGCTGCAAATCCGGCGACGAATACCAGTGCCACTTCGTCAAGGGCTCCGAACTCGGCCGCGTGCGCATGTCCAAGATCGACGACACCCTGAAAACGCTGAACCTGGAATCGGAACGCGTGCGCGATCTCGAAGTCGCGATTACCGACATCGCGCGGGTTCCGGAAATGATCAACAAGTATGCCGCCGAGCTGGTCGCCGTTGGCCCCAGCCCGTTCAAAGGCTTCTAGTCATGCATCGGCCATTTTTGACGATGCGTCATTTAGCAGGCAAGGAAACGACATGAGCGCAAACACCGCAGTGGCGGAGAGATACCGCAACAATTTCCTGAAGGAAATCGAAGAACAGGTCGAGATGGGCGACTGGGTGAAGATGTGCATGCAATGCGGCGTCTGCTCCGGCTCCTGCCCGACCAACTTCCAGAGCGCGTGGGAACATCCGCCGCAGGAACTGTTCATGATGATCCGCGCCGGCAAGCGCGAGGAAGTGCTGACCACCACTTCGATGTGGAACTGCACCTCCTGCTACAACTGCATCGTGCGTTGCCCGCGCAAGATTCCGATCACCCACATCATGCATGGCATCGCCGAATACGCGCACCGGATCGGCATGGCGCCGAAGATGCAGCCGACGCGCTTTTTCAGCGGTCTGTTCTG
>DASTEA010000072.1:0-2041 GCA_035710075.1 Thiobacillus sp. | reverse complement strand
CCCGCAACTTGGTCATGCCTTCGAGGGTCGCATCCGCACGCGGGTGTTCGTCGCGCTCGAACACCGTGGTGCCCTTGCGCGTCTTCAGCTCGATCGGGAGTATCTGATCCTTGAAGTAGCCCTTCTCGATTGCATGGATGGCGCGGCGGTGGCTTTCGACTGCAAACTCGTCCTGCTGCCCGCGCGAAATCTTCCATTTTTCCGCCATGTTTTCAGCGGTGATGCCCATGTGCACGGTCTCGAACGGATCGGTGAGCGCGCCCACCATCATGTCGACCACGCCGCCGTCGTTCATGCGCTGGCCCCAGCGCATGGTCGGGAGCACGTATGCGCCGCGACTCATCGACTCCGCTCCGCCTCCGACCGCGACATCGGCATCACCGAGCTTGATGCCTTGCGCTGCGGACACGATCGCCTGAAGCCCGCTGCCGCAGAGCCGGTTGACGGTCAATGCCGTCGTATCCTGAGGCAGACCACCCTTGATGCAGGCGACGCGCGAAAAATACATGTCCTTCGCTTCCGTGTGGATCACGTTGCCGAAGACCAGTTGGCCGACCTGTTTTGGTTCGAGCCCGGCGCGCTTCACCGCTTCCCTTATGACCTGTGCGGCCAGCTCGGTCGGTGCGAGGTCCTTGAGCGCACCGCCATAATCGCCGATCGCAGTGCGCACGCCGCTTACCACCACCACTTCCCGTTCGCCGCTCATGACAATCTCCTTAACTTACTGATTCATATGGAATAAACCCGCGAACTTGGGCGCCGCCTCGCGCCGTCCGAGAGGACGAAATGTTACGCTCGCGCCTGCCTGATGTCGAGAAATTTGTGCAGCACAGCAAAAGCCAATAATGAGTCAGCGATGGGTGCAGAGCGGCGAGTTCCGCACTTCGTAATCCTCACTTGCGCTGATACAGGCGATAGCGCTCGTCCCGGTCGGCAGGGCGTCCGCCGTCCCAGATCTTGCGCCAGGCGCCCACCGGTGGCGTTTCCGTACGCGGATGCCCCTGCACCAGCATGAGATCGCAGTCGCGCCGCCGATCCGGCGCCTCGTCGCGGTATGTGATGATGCCGTTGAAATAGTGCAGCATGGCGCGCTGCCCCTCGCCCAGCGAGCGACTCGACATACATTGATATTGCCTGGGGAGCGCTGCCCGCAACGACACGAACGTCGAACGGTAGGATTTGCCGGTGTCAACCCAGGCGATGAACAGGATGGCGAGCAGCGCCCAGATGGCTGTGACGCCGGCGGCCCAAATCACGGCCGGCCGCTCGGGGCTGCGGCGCAGCTTTGCCAGCACCACGAGCCAACCCAGCGTGTAGAACGCGGCGACTGAAAATTCCAGAACCCGAAAGCCGGGCTCATGGCCAGGATGGATGCGGTGGAGATGAGCGTGCAAGCGTGCAGGGAGGCCGAGCTCGAGCCCGCTCCAGTAAAACCACGCGACGACCATGAAAAATGTGAAGCCGGTGGCGCTGAACCAGTACCAGGCGTTGGACGCCCCGCGCCGCAGCGTCTCCAGGCCCGGCACCGCCAGCAGCGTAAGCGGTATCAGCAGCGGTAACGCGTAGAGTTCGCGGGCATCGCGCGCGAGGCTCAGCAATGCCAGTGTGACAAAGAAGCCCGTCAGCGGCAGCAGGATTTCGGGTTTGGCGAATCCGGTCGACCGCGCCCGCCATAGCGACCACAGGGCGATCGGCCATACCGGCCACGCGTACCACGGGAGGATGCGCAGATAGTAGAGCAGCCCCGCCTCGGGATTGGGCGCGAGCAGCCGGGCAATATTTTCCTGCCACAGCCACTGGTCGAACCCCGCAGGCGATTGCAGGTAAAGCAGGGCAGGCCAGATTGCGATCCAGGGCAGGGCCGCAACAGCCGCCAGGGCGAGGGCCGCCCCGTAGCGGAGCGTGCGCCAGGGGTGGAACAGCAGCAAGCCCGCCGCGATCAACGCCACGATCGCTGTTTCGAGCAGCCCCTGGCTCATGAAAACGATCCCCATGCCGGTGCCGATGCAGATGCCCCCGGCAGGCGGGCGGCGCAGGCTCA
>DASTEA010000071.1:0-3409 GCA_035710075.1 Thiobacillus sp. | reverse complement strand
CGGGCCGCCAGATCGGGCAGGTCGGCGTCGCGGATCAGCAGCTGGTGCTTCTTCAGCCACGGCACGTGGGCATAGCCGAATACCGCCAGCCGATCCGGGGCCCACGCCACCACCTGTTCCAGGGTGCGGCTGAAGCTCTCGACCGTCTGTTTCGGCAGGCCGACGATCAGGTCCAGGTTGATGCTGGAAAAACCCAGTTCGCGCGACCAGTCGATCACCTGCCGGATCAGGTCGGCGGACTGGATGCGGTTGACCGCCTGATGCACATCCGGGTCCATGTCCTGCACGCCGAACGACACCCGGTTGAAACCGGATTCTCGCAATGCCACCAGATGCTCGCGCGTCAGTTCGCGCGGGTCGGCTTCGCAGCTGATTTCGGCATCGGGGGCCACGGTGAAATACTGCCGCATCGTCGCCATCAGGCGGCGAATGTCGTCGGGATTCAGATAGGTCGGCGTGCCGCCCCCCCAGTGCAGCTGGTGTGCGACGCGCTTGGCATCGACCCGCTCTGCGGTGCGCGCCATTTCACGCTCGATCGTCGCCAGATAGGGCTCGACCTTGCCGTAGTCGCGCGTCGCCACCATGTTGCAGCCGCAGTAGTGGCAAAGCGAATCGCAGAACGGGATGTGGGCATACAGCGACAATTCGCGATCAGGCGCCGACACGGCCAGCGCCTCGGCCCAGTCCGCTTCGCCATAACCGGTGTGGAAATACGGCGCCGTGGGATACGAGGTGTAACGCGGCCCGGGTACGCTGTACTTGCGGAGGAGTTCCAGGGTGGTCGACGTCATCTTGGCGCCCTCATAGCAGATAATGGTGTCTTTTTATCACAGCGCAGACCTGAAATCCAGTGCGCCATCGGGCCGAGGCATGCGCCCGCATTTCCAGCGCGCGCAAGGGCGGCCGCTTCGTCGCCGCTTTCTCGGTTCCCACCTGTATTTCGAAGACCTGCAGGAGCGCAAGCCGTCTGAGGACCGCCACCGCCTGCTCGGCCGGCAGACCGAAAACGGCATCCTCTGCGAGGTGCTCGAAAGCGTGCGGACCGACCCAAGGATTCGGCCCCTGCTCGGCATGCGCTTGCGCAAGCCGAGCCAAGCCCTTACGGCACCGTGATTTTCAGCGCGGCGAACTCATCGTTGAACAGCCCCATCTCGTCACCCGAGGCAAACTGCCAGCCCTCCATGTGGCCGAAATCAGTGCTGGACCGGGGCTCCAGTTCGAGTCTGAAGCGCTTGGCGGTCGACAGCGTGGGATTGCGCACGGCAAGCACCACGGTGAGATGGCGATCGCTGGTGTTTTCGATCACGCCAACCAGTCCCTTGCCCAGCATCGACGAGCGAAAGCCGACCACCACCGGCAGGGTGGGCTTGGCTGCTGCCGTCACCTGGAAATCGGTTTCCTTGTGGGCCAGTTGTGCTTTGAGCTGCTCGATTTCGCTCAGGCTTTCGGTCAGCTGGTTGCGCGTTTCGATCAGATAGCGCTCGGCCTGCTGGCGGCTTTCGACTTCCTTCGACAGGTGCCGCTTCACATCGCCCAGATCGACATTGAGCATGAAGGCATACAGCACCAGGCCGCACACCAGCACCAGCAGCACGGCATTCAGGCCGATGGAAACGACCAAGCCGCGCCGCCTTGGCTGATTGGGAGAAGGAATCGCCATAGCGTTAGCTCCTGGGCTCAGCCGGTATTGCGCATTCCGGCGGCAATGGCATTGATCGACCGCTTCAGCGGTGTCAGCCAGCTGTCCTGCTCGGATTCCCACACACTGTCGGTGCGATAACGCTTCAGCATCAGCACCTGGATGTGGTTGATGGGGTCGATGTAGGGGCGGCGCCGCGAAATCGACAGTGCCAGCGACGGATTGTCTTCCAGCAGGGTCTCGATCTGCACGACCTTTTTGACGCCGGCCACGGTGAGCGCGAATTCATCCGCAATCGTGCGGTAGATCGTCATGGTGTTGGGGTGATCGCACAGGCGCGCGTACTCCTCGGCGATTTCCATGTCGGCCTTGGTCAGCGACATCTGCACGTTGGACAGCAGACTGCGGAAGAACGGCCACTCGCGACACATTGCCTGCAGGTGTTGGAGACCATCCGGCTGGCGGTCGATGAAGTCCTGCAGCGCGCTGCCGATGCCGTACCAGGCGGGCAGCGTGTGGCGCGACTGCGCCCAGCCGAACACCCACGGAATCGCACGAATCGACGCCAGCGAACGATCGGCCTTCTTGCGGTGCGACGGCCGGCTGCCGATGTTGAGCAGGCCGATTTCGGTGACCGGCGTGCCCTCGTAGAAATAATCGATGAAGCCCGGCGTGCCGATCAGCGCACGGTAGGCCGTCTCGCCCGCCGCGGCGATGTCGCGCATCCAGTCGAGATAGTCCTGCGGGTAATGCACCTCGCAGTTCGCCAGCGCGGTGGCACTGGCCTTCAAGAGGCCGGTGACGCCCATGCCGATTTCGTAGTTGGCCGTTTCGGGATTGCTGTACTTGTAATACAGCATCTCGCCCTGCTCGGTGAACTTGATTTCGCCGTTCACGGTACCGGGCGGCTGCGACAGGATCGCATCGTGGGTGGGGCCGCCGCCGCGCCCGACGGTGCCGCCGCGCCCATGGAACAGGCGGCATTCGACGCCGTGCTGCTGGGTCAGCGCGATAATGGAAAGCTGCGCCTGATAGAGATTCCAGTTCGACGCCAGAATGCCGCCGTCCTTGCACGAATCGGAATAGCCGAGCATGACTTCCTGGCGATTGCCATCGGATGCCACCAGCGAACGGTAGACCTTGTTGGAAAACAGCTGGTCGAGAATCGCCTGGCTGCGCTGCAGGTCGTCCACCGTCTCGAACAGCGGCGCCACCAGAATGCGGCAAAACCATTCACGCCCGTTGTGCCCGCACAGGCCGACCAGACGCGCCAGCAACATCACTTCCATCACGTGCGACGCACTGTGCGTCATCGAAATCACGTAGGTGCCGAAGACTTCGTCGCCCACTTCGGCTTTCAGTTTGGCCATGCGCTGGAACACCGCGAGCGCTTCGCGCGCTTCGTCGTCCAGCGCGGCATCGTTCACTTCGATCGGGTCGATGCGGCCGATCCAGGCGGCCAGCCGCTGCAGCCGTTCGCCTTCCGCCGCGCCGGCGTAATCGAAATCGGGGTCGATTTGTTGCAGCACTGCGGTGACGGTGCGGGTGTGGACGGTCGACTCCTGGCGGATGTCGAGTTGCAACAAATGAAAGCCGAAGCTTTCGACCAGCCGGATCAGCGCCTGCAGATCCTGCATGGCGACGATGCGGTCGCCGTGGCTGATCAGCGAATCGCGCAGCAGATAGAGATCGTCGAGGAAAGCTGCGGCGTTTTCGTAGGCCAGATTCGGGATGAAGCTGGGCACGTCGGCCAGGCACTGGTGGACGTAG
>DASTEA010000070.1:0-3560 GCA_035710075.1 Thiobacillus sp. | reverse complement strand
TACGCCCACCAGGGCTTGGGCTCTTCCCCGCTCATGAAGCGTGTGATGGAAATGAGCACGTCCAAAGCACAGGGGTCCTGTCTGACGCCACGCTTGCGGCACAGGCTCTGATACAGCTTAAGCGGATCCGGCGCGTTGATGCCGATGAGTTCGAGGTCCTTTGCCATGGCTGGACCGACATTCGGCAGGTCCCGCAACTGGCGTACACGATCACGTTCGACTTTGGCAGGATTCATCGCGTCTTGGCTCCGGGTACGGCGTCTTGGATTATGCCTGCGTTCTTTCCCACAACGACCCAGCGAACCGCTCCGGGTCGCCCCCACTTCGCCTGTTCAGGTACTGGAAGACAGTAACCGGCAGGCGAATCGCCGAGCCTGGATTCCTCTGCAATAAAAAAGGGGCCGCACAACTGCGGCCCCTTTTGTTCAAGCTGATTTTCTCAGCGTGATGGAACTGATCAAGCGAAATTCGCTTCCGCAAACTTCCAGTTCACCAGGTTGTTGAGGAAGGTCTCGACGAACTTGGGACGCAGGTTGCGGTAGTCGATGTAGTAGGCATGCTCCCACACGTCGATGCACAGCAGGGCCTTGTCGCCGGTGGTCAGCGGGGTGCCGGCGGCGCCCATGTTAACGATGTCGACCGAACCGTCGGCCTTCTTCACCAGCCAGGTCCAGCCGGAACCGAAGTTGCCGACGGCGCTGGTCTGGAAGGCTTTCTTGAATTCGTCCAGCGAGGCCCATTTTTTGTTGATGGCGTCGGCCAGCGCGCCAGTCGGCGCACCGCCGCCATTGGGCGACAGGCAGTTCCAGAAGAAGGTGTGGTTCCATACTTGCGCGGCGTTGTTGTAGACGCCGCCGGCGGGTGCGCTCTTGACGATGTCCTCGAGCGACTTGCTCTCGAAGTCGGTGCCTTTGATCAGGTTGTTGAGGTTGGTCACGTAGGCCTGATGGTGCTTGCCGTAGTGGTACTCGAACGTTTCCTGCGACATGTGCGGCGCGAGCGCGTCCATGGCAAAAGGCAGTGCGGGCAAAGTGTGTTCCATAACTCTCTCCTGATATTGAACAAACGATAAATCAATAATGATAGTGTGTTTTTCGAGCGCTGCGGCCTGATACCAGGACCCCGTCAGCCACCGCAAAGAAAAAGGGTCGGGATAACCCGACCCTAACTCCTTGATTTTTTGGTCGGGACGAGAGGATTTGAACCTCCGACCACTTGACCCCCAGTCAAGTGCGCTACCAGGCTGCGCTACGCCCCGATGAAGCCGGCAATTCTAACAGATGAGCCGCAACGGGCGGAAGCCCGTCAGCCCAATATTTTAAGGATGGCGGCGATTTCGGCGCGCAGCTTTCCGACATCCAGCGCAGCAGACGCCGGCGCAGCCTCGGGCACGGCATCGGCATCGTGCTCCAGGCGTTGCCGCGCGCCGCTGATGGTGAAGCCCTCTTCGTACAGCAGCTCACGGATGCGGCGGATCAGCAGGACTTCGTGGTGCTGGTAGTAGCGGCGATTGCCGCGCCGCTTGACCGGGCGCAGCTGGGTGAATTCCTGTTCCCAGTAACGCAGCACATGCGCCTTGACCGCGCACAGTTCCGACACCTCACCAATGGTGAAGTAGCGTTTCGCCGGAATCGGCGGGAGTTCACTCCTCGCTGGGCGTTCCAATTTTGGCGCCTTCGACTTGGGACTTGAGCTTCTGGCTGGCGTGGAAGGTCACCACGCGTCGCGCGGAAATCGGCATTTCTTCACCGGTTTTGGGGTTGCGGCCGGGCCGCTGCGGTTTCTCGCGGCACTGAAAGTTGCCGAAACCGGACAGTTTGACGATGTCGCCCTTCTCGAGCGACAGACGGATTTCGTCGAAAAACGACTCGACGACATCCTTCGCCTCGCGTTTATTCAAACCCACTTTTTCGAACAGAAGTTCGGCCAGATCAGCTTTGGTAAGGGTGCTCATGGTCGTTATGGCAGAGTTGGCTGGTGGGAAATCGCGTCACGCACGCGCCAGTAAAACTACGCTACGTCCGCAGGGAGGCATTGCACTGACGAAGCGCGGCATTGACCAGTTTTTGCACTGCATCCTCCACGTCCTGATCCGTCAATGTGCGTTCAGTATCTTGCATAACTACCCGGATAGCAAGGCTTTTTTGGTTTTCATCCACGCCTTTTCCGCGGTAATCGTCGAACACGTCGATCGAGCGCACCCAGTCGGCTGCGACCTCGCGCAGCGCGGCCAGCAACTCGCCAGCTGGCGTATGAATGTCCAGCACGAACGCCAGATCGCGCTGCATCTGCGGGAAGCGGGACAACGCGGCATGGCGCGGCAAGCTGCGCCGGGCGAGCGCCAGGCTGTCGAGTTCGAACAGCACCGGTGCGGCCGGCAGGTCGAACGCCTGCACCAGACGCGGGTGCAGCGAACCGATCCAGCCGATGGTCCGACCATCGGCCCGCAGTTCTGCACACTGGCCAGGGTGCAGCGCCGGATGCGTCCCGCTCCGAGCATCCAGCGCATGGCCGAACAGCCGTTCCAGGTCGCCCTTGAGGTCGAAGAAATCGACGCGGCGCGACAGCGCGCCCCACTGCTCAGGAAGCGCGTCACCATAAACCAGCCCGCCCAGCTTCATCGGCTGTTCGGCAAGCGACGTGTACACCCGCCCCAGTTCGAAAATGCGCACCCGCGCCTGCTGGCGGTTGAGGTTGTAACGCAGGGTTTCGATCAGGCCGCCCCACAGGGTGGTTCGCATCGCCGACAACTGGCTGGCGATCGGGTTGGCGAGCGACAGCGGGCGTGCGCTGGCGTCGAGCGCCACCTCCCATGCCGGGTCGACAAAGCTGTAGGTGATGACTTCCTGGTAATCCAGGTCGACCATCATTTGGCGCACGGCATCGTCGGCCAGCACCGTTTCGTCCTGCGGCAGCATGCGCGAAGGCGCCGCCGGCGGCTGGGCGGGAATGTTGTCGTAACCGAACAATCGCACCGCCTCTTCGATCAGGTCTTCCTCGATCGCGAGGTCGAAGCGGAAACTCGGCGGCGTGACGACGAGACGGTCGTCCTGGCGTTCGACGCCCGCACCGATCGCGACCAGGTCGCGCGCCACCTGGTCGGCGTCGAGCTCGACGCCAGCCACGCGTGTCAGGCGCGCCAGCCGCAGGGTGATCGGCTCACGCCCGGGCAACTCGGCGATCGCCTCGGTGATCGGCCCGGCCTGTCCGCCGCAGATGTCGAGCAGCAGCTGCGTTGCCCGTTCCATCGCCTGGCGGGTGGCGCCGAAATCGACGCCGCGCTCGAAGCGGTGAGACGAATCGGTCGACAGCCCCAGCCGCCGCGCACGACCGGCAATTGCCGCCGGCGTGAAGAACGCGGCCTCCAGCATGATGTCAACGGTGACGCGCTCCACGCTGGTCGGCTGCCCGCCCATGACCCCGGCCAGCGCCACCGGCCCGCCGGCATCGGCGATCACCAGCATGTCGGGGGCGAGTTCGGCGACCTGGCCATCCAGCAGTTCGAGTTTTTCACCTCGGCGCGCCAGCCGCACCTCGATGCCGCCATTGAGGCGCGACAG
>DASTEA010000069.1:0-11470 GCA_035710075.1 Thiobacillus sp. | reverse complement strand
AGCCCTGCTGCTGCCAGTGCGCCAACTCGGTGATGGCGTTGGGCACAACTTCGACAAAATCCTGGAAGTCCTTCAGCGCATAGCCGTAATCCTCCGCGGCTTGCCCGCACACCTTGAATGTCACCCCGAGTTCGGCGTAGTAACGCATGCGGTCGACGGCTTCCTGGTATTTCGCCTCGTTCTTGGTCGCCACGGTGACGATTTCGGTGCCGTGGATCACGACGACGATGCTTAGATCTTCGGGCGAGTAGTTATATGGCGCTGCCTGCAGGGGGTTCATCAGCGAGCGTACCCAGTACAGCGCACTGCCGATTTTCTGCGGATCGTCCAGATAGAACTCGAACATGACCTTGGCCGGCGCGTAGGGTGTCGCCACCCATTTCCCGGCGGCCTGTGCCGGCACGCAAAATCCCAGCCCTAGCCACGCCAATGCAACCAAAGATGATTTCACGCCGCTCTCCTTGTGTGCCGAACGAATACGTTTTATAGCCGCTGGGCGGCTTTATGCTGAAGGCGGCGCAGGATGTGGAACAGCTTGAGCCGTGCCGGGTCGATCTCGCCTGCGGCGCCTGCTTCCTGCAGCCGGCAGCCCGGCTCGCTATCGTGCTTGCAGTCGCGGAAGCGGCACTGCCCCAGGAACGGGCGGAACTCGACGAAGGCGTGCGCCAGGGCGTTGTTGTCCAGGTGCTGCAGGGCGAATTCCTGCAGGCCGGGCGAGTCGATCACCGCCGAGTCGGCATCCAGCCGGTGCAGGCGGGTGTGGGTGGTGGTGTGGCGTCCGCTGTCCAGCGCTTCGGAATACTCGGCAGTCACCACGTCGGCGCCCGGAAACAGCGCGTTGATCAGCGTCGACTTGCCCATCCCGGACTGCCCGATCAGCAACGTCGTGTGGCCGTGCAGCGCCGGCCGCAGCGGCGCCACGTCGGTCAGCGCCGACAGCATGACGAGCGGATAGCCGATGCGGGTGAGCAGATTCAGGCGTTCGCGCGCCGCCGCGGTTTCCGGCAGGTCGGCCTTGTTGAGGATCAGCAGGCTGGCGATGCCCTGGTCTTCGGCGGCGAGGACGCAGCGCTGCACCAGTTCCATCGAGAAACTCGGCCGCGCCGCCACCACCACGGCAAGCTGGGTGACGTTGGCGGCAATGGCCTTGGATTTGAATGCGTCCGAGCGATACAGCAGGCTGGCGCGCGGCAGCACCGCCTCGATCACCCCCGCATCGCCGTCGCGCCGGACTTCGACCTGGTCGCCGCACACCACGCGCAGGTGGCGTCCCTTGACCTGACACGGCAGCTTGCCGTCGGCGGTCGCGACGATGAAACGGCGGCTGAATGCGGCGACGACCTGACCGGTCAGGGCGGTCACGGGATCAGATGTCAAGCAGCATGTCGACCTTGGCGGCGCAGATGAAATCGTTCTCGGAAAGCCCGCCGATGGCGTGCGTCCAGTACTCGACCTTGACCGTGTTGTAGCCGACGACGAGGTAGGGGTGGTGATCCTCGCGGTGCGACACCCACATCACCGCGTTGGTGAAGGCCTGAGCCTGGTAGTGGTCCTTGAACTTGAATTCCTTGGCGATTTTCACACCGTCGCGCTGCCAGCCGGACAGGCCTTTCAGCAGCGGTGCAATTTGCGTATCGGTCAGCGCGGCAACGCCGCCTTCGCAGGGCGCGCATTTCTTGCGGACGAGTTCTTCAACGATGGTGGTCATGGCATGTCCTTGCTTGAATGAGCTTACTTGAACTTGTAGTACTGCTGATTGAGGTAGGCGGCAACGTGCGCCTCGTCTTCCGGGAACCAGCCGGCGCCCGTGTTGGCGTTGCAGCCGGAGATGCGGGCGGCGAGCTGCTGCGCGGTTTTGGTCTTGCGGTCGGCGCGGGTGTAGATCGTGCTGCCGTCGCCGCCGAACATGCTGGCATGGCAGCTGATGCAGGCCTTGTCGTGCAGGACCTTGCCGGTCTTGGGGTCGCCTTTGGCAACCGGTGCGGCGTGGGCGCCGCTAAGCAGCAGCGCGCTACAGAACAGGGCGGTCAGAATTTTCATGGATGGGACTCCTCTGGGCTATTGCAGCATTATCGTCACAGGGCCGCAATTGCGCCAGCGCCGGACGCGTCGTGTGCGAAAATGGCGGCCTGTTTTTTGAAGGAATGCTGACATGGCCCTGAATCCCACGCATCTGCTCTGGCTCGACATGGAAATGACCGGATTGTCGCCGGAGACCGACTGCATCATTGAACTCGCCATCGTCGTCACCGATGCCGACCTCAATACCGTGGCCGAAGGCCCGGTGCTGGCGATCCATCAATCCGACGACGTGATGAATGCGATGGACAACTGGAACAAGGGCACCCACGGCAAATCCGGGCTGATCGAGCGCGTCAAGGCCTCGCAGCTGAACGAGGCCGAGGCCGAGGCGCAGATGCTGGAATTCGTGAAGCAGCACGTGCCGGCCCGGACCTCGCCGATGTGCGGCAACTCGATCTGTCAGGACCGCCGTTTCATGGCGCGCTGCATGCCGCAGCTGGAGGCGTTCTTCCACTACCGCAATCTCGACGTCAGCACCCTGAAGGAACTCGCCAAGCGCTGGCGTCCCGGCCTTTCAGAGGCATTCAAGAAGTCGAACAAGCACGAAGCGCTGGCCGACATCTACGAATCCATCGACGAAATGAAGTACTACCGCGAGCACTTCATCCGCAGCGCATAAAAAAGCGGCCGGATGGCCGCTTCAGCACGTCGTGTATCGGAGTTTTTTATTAGGGCTTCAGGTAGACGAAGCCTTCTTTGGCCTGAAGTTTGCCGATCTCGGCCACGCCGGACGGCACCACGGTGGCATCCATCATCACGGCGCTGTCGTCAAGCTTGCGCCCCTTGAGGGTGTTGCGGCAGACGCGGAAATCGACCCCTTTTTCCTTGAGGCCCGCCACCTGGGTCTGATAGGACTCGCCCTTTTCATCCTTGGCGTCGTTGAGCAGAAAGTCGATGCCCTTGCCGTGGGTGACCACCACGATCTTGGCATCGGGGCTGGCCGTGATGTGGTTCTGGATGTTGCGCATGGCGACGCGGGCAAGCGAGGCGTCGTTGACGTGGTAGACCACTTTTTCTTCCGCGGCAGCCGGGGCAGCTACGGGCGCGGGCGCTTTGGTCGTCGAGGCGGCTTGAGCCAGGGGTGCGGTCGCCAACAGCAGGGCGGCAAGGAGCGGGGTGAGGGTGCGTGTCATGATAAGTCTCCATATTGATTATTGAATAAACCGGCTTGATGGAAATCAGGCCTGTCTATAAGACGTATTATCTGGATGCTTATTCCATTCCGGCAAGTAAATCTTTCTGGAATAAATGGACTACACCCTCGTCACCCACATGACCATGATCAGCCGCTTCCTGTTTGGCCCGTCTCGCCCATCGAGACGCAGCGCCCGGAGCGCTACCGCGTCGCCATCGGCGAAATCGTCACCCGGCTCCAGCAAGGCTGGATCTAGGTCCGGCTATGAGCGCGGGACAGCACTTGCCACCCTGCTGCTGAGCCTGCTGCTGCCCGTTGCTGCGGGCGCGGCCAATCTGTTAGCCAACCATCCTTCGCCGTATCTGGCGCTGCACGGCAGCGACCCGGTGGCCTGGCAGGAATGGAATGCCGACACCCTCGCCCGCGCCAAACGCGAAAACAAGCTGCTGTTCGTGTCGGTGGGCTACTTCGCCTGCCACTGGTGTCACGTCATGCAGCGCGAGAGCTATAAAGACCCGCAGATCGCCGCACTGCTCAACCGCGATTTCATCCCGGTCAAGGTCGACCGCGAACTCAACAGCGGGCTGGACGACGCCCTGCAGACCTTTTCGACACAGCTCAACGGCGTCGCAGGCTGGCCCCTGAACGCCTTCGTCACGCCGGAGGGCTTTCCGGCATTTGTCGTGCTGTACGCGCCGCCGGACGATTTTCGCAAGCTGTTGAGCCGTCTCGCGGGACGCTGGGCGGCGGATTCCGCCGGCATACGCCGCCTGGCCCGGCAGGCAGCGCCGCCGCCCGCGCCGCCGCCCACCGGCGCGCCGCTGACGGCCGCCCGCAGCGCCCGCGCCTGGGAGCAGTTCCTCGCCGGCGTGTGGCAGGAGGCCGACCTGCTGCACGGCGGCCTGGGCCAGGTCAGCAAGTTTCCGATGGCGCCGCAACTGCATGCCTTGCTGGAGCGCCAGGCGCGGCATCCTGACGTCAAGCTGGCCGAGTTTCTGCGCCTGAGCTTCGACCAGATGGCGGCGCGCGGGCTGCGCGACCACGTCGGTGGCGGATTTTTCCGCTACACCACGGACCCGGGGTGGGAGACGCCGCATTTCGAAAAAATGCTCTACGACAACGCGCATCTGGCCGTGCTCTACCTGCGCGCCGCCAGCGTGCTGGGCCAGCCGCGTTACCGCGAGATCGCGCGCGGCACGCTCGGGTTCATGCAGGACGAATTGCTGGATGCGAGCGGCGGCTTGTACAGCAGCACCTCGGCGGTGGACGCCGCCGGGCGGGAAGGCGCGACCTATCTGTGGGAACCCGATGAATTGAAGCGGCGCCTGTCGCCGCAAGCCTTCGCTGCGGCACGTCGCGTGTGGCGGCTTGATGCGCCGCGCAGCTTTGACGACGGCTATCTGCCTGCGGAATACCACACGCCGACGGCGGACGAGCGCCGGCTGCTGGCCGCCGCCGCGCGCATCCTGCGTCCCGTACGCCAGGCCCGCAGCCTGCCCAAGGACGACAAGCTGAACGCCGGCCTCAATGGCCTGGCACTGTCGGCGTTCAGTCAGGCCATCCAACTCGATCCGGCCTATCGCCTGCGCGCCGACCGTCTGCAGCGCTTTCTGCTGACGCGATTGACCCGGGATGGCCGCCTATTGAAGGCGATGGCGCGCGGCAAGGCGCTGCCGGATGCCGAACTGGAGGATTACGCCTATGTCGTGCAGGGCCTGCTCGATCATGCCGACGCCACCGGCAATGGCCCATCGCGCGTCCAGGCGCGGCAGCTCGCGCGCATCGCCTGGCAACTGTTCTGGAGCGAGAAGGGGTGGAAACACGAAGCGCGGCCCCTGTTGGCCACCTTGCAGGCTGAGCCGGCGCTGGCCGATGGCGCGCTGTATTCGCCATCCGAGGTGCTGATTCTGGCCAGCCTGCGCCTGCAGGATCCCGCGCTGCAACGGCTGGCACGCACAGCCGCCGGCTGGGGCGTGCCGGCAATGGAGCGGGATACGTACGCGTATCCCACCCGCGTCCGGGTGTTGACGCAGGTGCCGCCTGACGCGTGATGCGGGGCGCGCGCGTCACTGGGCGCAAGGCATAGCCCGGAATGACACACGGGCCGCGGCAAGCGCGGCTCGGGTTTCTAGTTCAGCTCGGGTTCGAGCGGCGGCTCCGGCGCACGCTGCAAGGGACGCCGCCCGACCTGGATTTTCAGATCCAGCGATTGCTGCTTGCGCGCCACCGTGAGACGAGTGGTTTCGCCCGGCTTCAACTCGGCAATCAGGTTGAGCAACGAGGCCGAATTGGACACCTTGTTGCCATTGACCGCCAGCAGGATGTCGCCCGGACGAACGCCGCCGGCGTCGGCCGGGCCACCCTTCAGCACGCCCGCGATCAACGCGCCTTCGGTGTTTTTCAGGTTGAAGGATTCGGCGAGTTCGGGCGTCATGTCCTGCACTTCGATACCGACCCAGCCCCGCGTCACGCTGCCGGACTTGATGATCTGTTCCATGATCTGGCGCGCGATGCTGACCGGAATGGCGAAGCCGATGCCTTGCGAGCCGCCGGTGCGCGAATAGATTGCGCTGTTGACCCCGACCAGATGGCCTGCGGCATCGACCAGCGCCCCGCCCGAGTTGCCCGGGTTGATGGCGGCGTCGGTCTGGATGAAGTTTTCGAAGGTGTTGATGCCGAGATGGGTGCGGCCGAGTGCGCTGACGATGCCTGCGGTGACAGTCTGGCCGACGCCGAACGGATTGCCCACCGCCAGCACCCAGTCGCCCACCTTGAGGCTGTCGATCTGGGCGAAGGTGATCGCAGGCAGGTCGTTGGCATCGATCTTCAGAACCGCCAGGTCGGTTTCGGGGTCGGCGCCCACCACGCGCGCGGGCAGGGTCTGGCCGTTTGCCAGCGCCACCTGGATTTCGTCGGCGGCTTCGACCACATGGTGGTTGGTGAGGATGTAGCCGTTGGGGCTGACGATCACCCCCGACCCCAGGTTGGATACCTCGCGCGGGCGCTCATCCAGCCGGTCGCCAAAGAAATAGCGGAAGATCGGGTCCTCCAGTGCCGGGTGAGCCGGGGTGCGCACCTTTTGCTGGGTAAAGACGTTGACCACCGACGGGATCACTTTTTGCGCTGCCGGGGCGAAGGATTCGCTCATGGGGACTGCGCTCCCCGACGGATGCAGCGCCTGCTGGATGGTGATGCCCTGCCGCAGCGGTTGCCAGTGCAAGAGATCGGGCTTGAACAGCACGATGATGAACAGCACGCCCAGTGCCACCGTGGTGGATTGGGCGAAAAGCAACCAGAGTTTGCGCATGTTGATTAAATTCATGGACTTGGCGTGATTTCGCCACCCGGAGATTATAGCCTAGGGGAGGCGGCACATTGCGTTATTGCGATGACAGGCTTCCGGAAAGTGCGGCAAATTGGTTAGAATGCCGGTTTTATCGAAACACGGTCAGGTTAGGTAAACATGAGCCAGGAAGTCGATGGGCAAAAAGTGGACGCACGTAAACGAAGATTCCTGATTGCCGCGACCAGCGCTGTCGGTGGGGTCGCGGTGGCGGCTGTGGCCGTTCCGCTGGTGATGAGCATGATGCCGAGTGCGCGCGCCAAGGCGGCAGGCGCACCGGTGGAGGTGGATATCGACAAGATCGAGCCGGGCATGCTGCTGACGGTCGAGTGGCGCGGCAAGCCGGTGTGGATTGTCAACCGCACCCCGGAAATGCTCGATCTGATGGCCAAACATGACGATCAGTTGACTGATCCCAGGAGCGAACAGGCGCAGCAACCTGACTATTGCAAGAATGCCACGCGCTCGATCAAGCCGGAATTCCTGGTGGCGGTCGGCATCTGCACCCACCTCGGTTGCTCGCCCACCTTCCGCAGGGACGTCGGCGCGGCCGACCTCGGCGCCGACTGGCCGGGCGGCTTCTTCTGCCCCTGCCACGGTTCGCGCTTCGACCTCGCCGCGCGCGTGTTCAAGAACGTGCCGGCCCCGACCAATCTGGTGATCCCGCCGCATCAATACATCAGCGACGCCAGGTTGCTGATCGGTGTGGACCAAAAAACTGACCACCTGCAAGGATAAAAATGTCTGCCCTGCAAAAAATGATGGGTTGGGTCGATGACCGTTTCCCGCTCACCGCGACCTATAAGGCGCATCTGTCCGAGTACTACGCACCCAAGAACTTCAATTTCTGGTATTTCTTCGGCTCGCTGGCGCTCCTGGTTCTGGTGATTCAGATTGTCACCGGCATTTTCCTCACCATGAACTACAAGCCGGATTCGGAGCTCGCCTTCACGTCCGTCGAGTACATCATGCGTGACGTCGAGTGGGGCTGGCTGATCCGCTACATGCACTCCACCGGCGCCTCGATGTTCTTTGTCGTGGTCTACCTGCACATGTTCCGCGGCCTGATGTACGGGTCCTACCGCAAGCCGCGCGAGCTGATCTGGATCTTCGGCGTGCTGATCTACCTCATGCTGATGGCCGAAGCCTTCCTCGGCTACCTGCTGCCGTGGGGTCAGATGTCGTACTGGGGCGCCCAGGTGATCGTCAACCTGTTCGCTGCCGTGCCCTTCATCGGTGAAGATCTGTCGATCCTGATTCGCGGCGACTACGTGATTTCCGACGCCACGCTGAACCGCTTCTTTGCCTTTCACGTCATCGCCCTGCCGCTGGTGCTGATCGCGCTGGTGGCCGTGCACCTGGTGGCGCTGCACGAAGTCGGCTCCAACAACCCCGACGGCATCGAAATCAAGAAGCACAAAGACCCGGTGACGCACCTTCCGCTCGACGGCATTCCCTTTCATCCGTACTACACGGTGAAGGACATCGTCGGCGTCATCGTCTTCCTGATGGTGTTCTCGGCGAGTCTGTTCTTCGCGCCGGAAATGGGCGGCTACTTCCTCGAGGCGGCCAACTTCGTTCCGGCCGACTCGCTGAAGACGCCCGAGCACATCGCGCCGCTGTGGTACTTCACCCCGTTCTACGCAATCCTGCGCGCGGTGCCGCCCTTGTTTGGTTCGCAGTTCCCCGGCGTGGTGGCGATGGGCATGTCGATCGTGCTGATGTTCTTCCTGCCCTGGCTTGATCGCAGCAAGGTCAAGTCGATCCGCTATCGCGGCCCGATCTATAAAATCGCGCTGGCACTGTTCATCGTGTCCTTCATCGGGTTGGGTTACCTTGGCCTGTTGCCGTCCACGCCGGTGGCGACGATCTTTGCCCAGGTCTTCTCGGTGATTTACTTCCTGTTCTTCCTGTTGATGCCCTGGTACACCTCGATTGACAAAACCAAACCGGAACCGGAAAGGGTGACTGGCTAAATGAAACGCTTGAAGAACTTCCTTTTCCTGCTGGCGGCAGTCCCTGTCGTGGCCTTTGCGGCAGGCGCCACCGTTCACCTCGACAAGGCGCCGGTCAACCTGACCGACCAGGATTCCCTGCAGCGCGGCGCCCGCATGTTCGTCAACTATTGTCTCAACTGCCACAGCGCCGGTGTCATGCGCTACTCGCGCCTGCAGGACATTGGCCTGACCGAAGACCAGATCAAGGACAACCTGATGTTCGCGGCCGAAAAGCCGGGTGAAACCATGAAGGTCGGCATGAGCAAGGCGGACGCCAAGGCCTGGTTTGGCGCCACGCCGCCCGACCTCAGCGTGATCGCCCGTTCGCGCGGTGCCGACTGGCTGTACACCTACCTGCGCGGCTTTTACCGGGACGAAACCCGCGCCACCGGCTGGAACAACACCGTGTTCGACAAGGTGGGCATGCCGCACGTGATGTGGAACCTGCAGGGTGAAATGGTGCCGCGCTACAAGAAGGAAGGCGCGCACGAAGTGATCGAGCGCCTCGAACTGGTCAAGCCCGGCAGCGTGACGCTGGCCGAGTACGATGCCATGGTCGGCGATCTGGTCAACTACCTGGTGTGGATGGGTGAGCCCGCCCAGGTCCAGCGCAAGCAGCTAGGTGTCATCGTGCTGCTTTTCCTGGCAGTCTTCTTTGTCGTGGCCTATTACCTGAAGAAAGAGTTCTGGAAAGACATCCACTGAGGCTGGTCACGCCGTTTGCCAACAGCCGGACAGTGTCCGGCTGTTGGCGTTTAAGCATCAAACACATGCAACACAAAGGGAGCCCCCGCCATGATGACCTTGTATTCCGGTAGCACCGATCCGTACAGCCACCGCTGTCGCATCGTCCTGTTCGAAAAGGACATGGACTTTGAAATCATCGACGTGGACATGCACAACAAGCCGGAAGAAATCGCCAGCATCAGCCCCAGCGGCAAGATGCCGGTGCTGGTCGAACGCGACCTGATTCTGACCGAATCCAACATCATCAACGAATACATCGACGAGCGTTTTCCGCATCCGCAGCTGATGCCGCCGGACCCCGTCATGCGCGCGCGTGCGCGGCTGGTCCTGTTCAACTTCGAGCACGACCTGTTTACCCACGTCAACACGCTTGAGCACGGCCTCGGCAAGTCGTCGGACAAGGCGCGCGCGGAAATCCGTGACAGCCTGTCGCAGCTCACGCCCATCCTCACCAAGCAGAAGTATCTGATGAACGACGAGTTCTCCATGCTGGATGTGGCGATCGCCCCGCTGCTGTGGCGCCTCGAGCATTACAGCATCGAGCTGCCAAAAATCGCCGCGCCGGTGCTCAAGTACCGCGAGCGCCTGTTCAGCCGTCCCGCCTTCATCAGCGCGCTGACGCCCACCGAAAAGGCGCTGCGCAAGTAAAGGGCAGGCAGGTGGCCGAGATTTCAACCAAGCCTTACCTGATCCGCGCGCTGTATGAATGGTGTGCGGACTCGGGCTATACCCCGCAACTGCTGGTTGCGGTGGATGGCCGCACCCGCGTGCCGCCCGGCTTCGTCAAGGATGGCCAGATCGTGCTGAACATCAGCGCAGGCGCGACGCGAAATCTCACCATGGACAACGACTGGATCCAGTTCTCCTCGCGCTTCGGCGGCGTCTCGCACGAGATTTCCATTCCGGTGGATCGGGTCATGGCCATTTTCGCGCGCGAGAACGGCCAGGGCCTGCATTTCGAACCCGTCGATTCCCCCGAGCCGCCCGGACAGACACCGCCTCCCGCGCCGGGCGAAGCGCCAGCGCCGCCCAAGGGCAGGCCGTCGCTCAAAGTCGTCAAGTAATCAGTCTATCAATCGTGCGGCATCGCTATAATGTCGCCCGTCGCCGCTTTAGCTCAGTTGGTAGAGCAACCGCCTTGTAAGCGGTAGGTCGTCAGTTCGATTCCGACAAGTGGCACCAATTCAACGTCCAATAATGTCCAGTAACACCCTGAAGCCCGCGTAAAACCGGGCTTTTTGTTTGCCTGTTTGTCCGCTAATGTTCAGGTTACGCTTACCGGCCGTTCCTGGTGTTAATTGACCTATACGAAGCTGCTCGCGGGGCGCGTAACCCATACCCGCTCAAGCGGATAGAAGCAGACCCCGTTCACCCATGGGTTTTTCTTTTGGTGCTCCGGCACTCGCCGCGAGCCTTTCCAACACGGCATCGGATCATTCGCGCATGCTGGAGATCGACCAACTGACCAAGCGTTTCGGCGCGCCCGGAGAGCCTCCGCTCTTCAGCGGGGTTTCGCTGCGCCTCGCAGCGGGCGAGTGCGTCGCCATCATGGGCGAGTCGGGGGTCGGGAAGTCGACCCTGCTCAACTGCATCGCGGGCCTCGAAAGCGTCGACGGCGGGCGCATCGTCCTGGACGGCATGGATCTCACCGCGCTCGACGAGGACGCCTTCGCGCGCCTGCGGCGGCGCCGCTACGGCTTCGTGTTCCAGGCCTTTCACGTCCTGCCGCACCTTACGCTGGCGCAGAACGTGGCGTTGCCGCTGTGGCTGCTCGACGTTCCCGGCGATGTCGCGCAGGCCCGTGCGCGCGCCATGCTCGGGCGGGTCGGACTGGAGGCGCGCGGCGACGACTGGCCGCGTCACCTGTCGGGAGGCGAGCTGCAGCGGGTGGCCATCGCGCGCGCCCTGGTGCACGAGCCGACGCTGGTGCTGGCCGACGAGCCCACCGGCAACCTCGATCCGGAACGCGCCGCTGGCGTGCTCGGGCTACTGCTCGAGTGCATCCGCGGGGCGGGCGCGACCGGCATCATCGTCACCCACTCGCATGCGGCGGCGGCGCGCGCCGACCGGGTGCTGCGGCTCACCGCAAGCGGCCTGCAGCCGGAGGCTGCGCCGTGAACGCCGCCCTGCGCCACGTCTTCCTCGCCAGCCTCGCCCGGCGACGGC
>DASTEA010000068.1:0-15843 GCA_035710075.1 Thiobacillus sp. | reverse complement strand
CGGCGAGGATGACGTGGCTGTAGGCCGCCGACCCATCGCGCGTGCCTACTGTGACGGCATCCGCTGCGGCGGTGAGCGTGGTGACCCGGCAGGGCAGGCGCACTTCGCCGCCGAGTTCGATGATCCGCGCGGCTGCGGGCGCTGGGAACAGCGCAGTCAGATCGCGGCGCGGCAGCAGCAGGTCGCTGTGCCGGTTGTGCCCGCCGAAGGCGGCGCGGATCATGTCGCGGAAGATCTTGGCGCTGGCCATGTCCGGCGGCGTGTTGAGGGCGGACACGCACAGCGGATGCCACAGCAGACGATTCAGTTTTTCGGGCTGGTTGCGGGTGAACTGGCTGACACTCAGATGATCCGGCGTATCCGTGTCATTCAGTAAACCATGTGCCCAGCGGGTGGCGGCCAGCTTGTCGCGCCAGCTCAGCCCGCGGGCGCCGAGCAGCCCCGCCAGCAAATGCAGCGGCGCGGGCAGGCGCGGGCAGGCCAGGCTGAAATCCGGCGGCTGGTCGAGGGTGAGGGGGAGGCGCCACAAGCCATCAGGCGATGCGGTGGACTGCAGGCGGGCGATCAGCTGCAGCGTCTGTTCATAGGCACCGAGCAGGATGTGCTGACCGTTGTCGAGCAGCAGACCTTCGAGTTCGACTGCCCGGGCGCGTCCGCCCAAGGTGCGGCTGGCTTCAAACAGCGTGACGGCGACCCCCGCTTCGGCCAGCGTCAGCGCGGCGGCGCAGCCGGCCCAGCCGCCGCCGACGACTGCCACACTCGACCTCACGGAAACAGCCAGGTCCTGCCGGCCAGCCACAGCTTGCGCAACGGCGTGAGCGAGACGCGCGCACTTAACACTGGAAAGCCGGCGCGCCGGATTTCATCCAGCAAGGTGCGGTAAATCGCCGCCATCACCAGCCCCGGGCGCTGCGCGCTGCGCGCGCTGGCGGGCAGCGCGGCGAGCGCGCTATCGTAATGCGCGCTGGCGCGCTCGAACTGGAACTGCATCAGCGTCTGGAATTCGGGTGTGCTGCGGCCATTCAGGATGTCGGCCTCGGCGACACCGAAGCGCGCCAGTTCATCCTGCGGCAGGTAGATGCGTCCGCGGCGTGCGTCCTCGCCGACATCGCGGATGATGTTGGTGAGCTGGAACGCGAGCCCCAGTTCGTGCGCGTAACGGCGGATGTCGCGGTCGTCCGCGCTGCGCGGCCCACCGAAAATCGCTGCCGCGACTTCGCCCACCACGCCTGCCACACGGTAGCAGTACAGGTTGAGCGACTTGAAATCAGGGTAGCGCAGGCGGTCGAGATCCATCGCCATGCCGTCGACGATTTCAAGCAGCAGGGCAGAGGGCGCGTTGCGGCCTTGCGGGGTGTCGAACAGGGCGCGGGTCGCCGGATGCTCCGGCACGCCGGCGGCAAACCGCGCGATTTCGGTGCGCCACCAGTCAAGCTTGGTTTCGGCAATTTGGCGCTCATGGCATTCGTCGACGACGTCGTCGAGTTCGCGGCACAGCGCGTAAAAAGCGGTAATCGCGCGCCGCGTGTCCGGCGGCAGGAAAACGAAGCTGTAATAGAAACTGGAGCCGCTGGCTGCGGCGCGTTCCTGGCAATACTGATGGGCGTCCATGCTCAGAAAACTGCGCGTCCGAGCATGACGATCCAGTCCTTTTTGGTCAGCACCGGGCGGTTGTGGAAGACGCAGCCGGGATCAGCATGCAGCTTGCGCAGGATGGCCTCGCCGCCGAGGATGGTCACCCGCAGTTCCAGTCCGATGCGCCCCTTGAGTTGCCGGCCGAGCGGCGCGCCGGCCTGCAACAATTTACGGGCACGCTCGACCTGCTTGTGCATCATCGTGTGCCACAGGCCGCGCGTGTCACCCTGGGCGATCTGCGTTTCGCTGACGTGGTGCATGGCCAGCTCGTCCTGCGGCAGATAGATGCGGTCCTTCCGGTAATCGACCGCGATGTCCTGCAGAAAGTTGATCAGTTGCAGGCTGCTGCAAATGGCGTCGGAATAGGCCAGGTGGCGCGGGTCGTGATCGCCGTACAAGTGGAGCATCAGGCGCCCCACCGGGTTGGCCGAGCGGCGGCAATAGTCCATGAGTTCGCCGAAATTGGCGTAGCGGGTTTTTTCCACGTCCTGCGCGAAAGCGGACAACAGGTCGCGAAACGGTGAAAGCGGGATGGCGTAATCGCGGATGGCTGCCGCAAGCGGAACAAAGACCGGATGCTGGGAAGGCTCGCCGCGTTCGATGCGGTCCAGTTCGGCATGGTAGGCCGCCAGCTGTTCGAGACGCGTGGCCGCGGGAGCGTCGCCTTCGTCGGCAATATCGTCCGCGCTGCGGGCAAACCGGTAGATGGCTTCGACCGGCTGGCGCAGCCGTTTGGGCAGCAACCAGGACGCAACAGGGAAATTTTCGTAATGATCGACCGGCACCGGCAACAAAAAAACGGAATGGGAATAACGACTTAGGTGGGAGGACGGGTCGGTTTGGGTGACAGCATCGCCTTGATTATATTACACTTATTAGCTGATAGTTTTGCGGCCAAGCCGCGAGAGTGGCGGAATTGGTAGACGCACTGGATTTAGGTTCCAGCGCCGCAAGGCGTGGGGGTTCGAGTCCCCCCTCCCGCACCATCGGTTTTTTTGCCCTTCACCCATCCTCAATTCAGCCAGGAAGTATTTTGATGCAAGCAAATCTTGAAGTTCTCGAAGGACTGGTCCGGCGCCTGGACATCAGCGTGCCCATGGGTCAGCTGGAATCCGAAGTGCAAAGCCGCCTCAAGCGCCTGTCACGCAACGTCAAGATGGATGGCTTCCGTCCCGGCAAGGCGCCGTTGAGCGCGGTGGCACGTCAGCACGGCCCTGGCGTGCGCCAGGAAGTGCTGGGCGAAACCCTGCAGTCCCGCTTCGGCGAGGCCGTGCAGGCGCACCAGTTGAAGATCGCGGGCTATCCGCGCTTCGAGCCGAAAGCGGGGCAGACTGACACGGCGGAAATGACCTTCAGTGCCAGCTTCGAGGTTTATCCCGAGGTGAAGATCGACGATCTGAGCTCGGGCAAGATCAGCCGTCCGGTCGTGGAACTGGGCGATGCCGATGTGGCGAAAACGCTGGAAGTGCTGCAGAAGCAGCGCCGCACGTTTGAATCCACCGATCGGGCGGCAGCAGAAGGCGATCTGCTCAAGTTCGATTACCAGGGCACGGTCGATGGCGCAGCATTTGAAGGCGGCAAGGGCGAAGACTTCGCCGCGGTGATCGGCGAAGGCCGCTTGTTGAAGGATTTCGAACAGAACCTGACCGGGCTCAAGGCGGGTGACAGCAAGGGATTCGATCTGACTTTCCCGCCTGAGTATGGTGCCAAGGAACTGGCCGGCAAGGCCGCGCATTTCGAGGTGCAGGTCAAGGACGTTCAGGCGCCCGTGCTGCCGCCGCTGGATGCGGAATTTGCCAAGGCGCTTGGGGTCGAAGATGGCGATGTGGAGAAACTCAAGGCCGAGGTGAAGTCCAACCTGGAGCGTGAAGTCAAACGTCGCGTGCAGGCGAAACTTAAAGAGCAGACGATGGAATTGCTTTTGCAGAAAAGCACGCTGGATCTGCCGCAAAGCCTGGTCGCGATGGAGACCGAACGGCTGATGAAAATGACCGAAGCCGACATGCAGTCGCGCGGGGTTCAGACCGTGAAGCTCTCTGCCGATATGTTCACTGGACAGGCCGAGCGCCGCGTGCGCCTCGGATTGATCCTGGCCGAGATCGTGCAGGCGCACAAATTGGTGGCACAGCCCGAGCAGATCCGTGCCCTGATCCAGGAGCAGGCGCAAAGCTACGAAGAGCCGGAGCAGGTGCTGCAGTGGTACTACCAGAGCCCGGAACGGATGCAGGAGATCGAGTCCCTGGCGCTGGAAGAGAATGTGGTAGCATGGGTTGCAGGTCAGGCCCAAGTGGAAGACGTGACAACCTCCTTTGAAGATTTGATGGGACGTGCCTGATGCACATTGATTTTGAACGCGATATTTCCAATTCTCGGTCCTTCGAGCCGCAGGGTCTGGGGCTGGTGCCCATGGTCGTCGAGCAAAGCGGCCGCGGCGAACGCGCCTACGACATCTACTCGCGCCTGCTCAAGGAACGGGTCATTTTTCTGGTGGGTCCGGTAAACGACTCGACGGCCAACCTGGTGGTCGCGCAGATGCTGTTCCTGGAGTCGGAAAACCCCGACAAGGACATCTTCTTCTATATCAATTCCCCCGGCGGTTCGGTTTCGGCCGGGCTTGCGATCTACGACACCATGCAGTTTATCAAGCCGGATGTGTCGACCCTTTGCATCGGCCAGGCGGCCAGCATGGGTGCGTTCCTGCTGACGGCAGGCGCAAAGGGCAAGCGCTACTGCCTGCCGAACTCGCGCGTGATGATTCACCAGCCGCTAGGCGGTTTTCAGGGTCAGGCATCGGACATTGCAATTCACGCCAAGGAAATCCTCTATTTGAAAGCGCGCCTCAACAACATGCTGGCCAAGCACACTGGGCAGAGTTTGGACGTGATCGACCGCGATACCGACCGCGACAACTTCATGAGCGCAGAGGAATCGGTGAACTACGGTCTGATCGACAAGGTGCTGACCAGCCGCAACGAAGCATTAGGCAATTAAGCAAGGAACGGGTATGGCAGACAAAGGCTCGAGCGACAAACTTCTTTACTGTTCCTTCTGCGGCAAAAGCCAGCATGAAGTGCGCAAGCTGATTGCTGGGCCGTCGGTATTCATCTGCGATGAATGCGTCGAACTATGCAATGACATCATCCGCGAGGAAATCCAGCAGGCCGACAGCCAGAAGGGCGCAAGCTCCGATTTGCCGACGCCGCACGAAATCAGCGGCATGCTCGATCAATACGTGATCGGTCAGAGGCAGGCAAAAAAAGCGCTGGCGGTTGCGGTCTACAATCACTACAAGCGCTTGCGCAGCAACGCTGGTACTGGCGAAGTCGAGTTGGCCAAGAGCAACATCCTGCTGATCGGACCGACCGGTTCGGGCAAGACCCTGTTGGCGCAGACGCTGGCACGCACCTTGAACGTGCCGTTCGTGATTGCCGATGCCACCACGCTCACTGAAGCGGGCTATGTCGGCGAGGATGTCGAGAACATCATCCAGAAGTTGCTGCAAAAATGCGATTACGATGTCGACAAGGCCAAGCAGGGCATTGTTTACATTGATGAAATAGACAAGATTTCGCGCAAGTCCGATAACCCATCGATCACCCGCGATGTGTCCGGCGAAGGCGTGCAGCAGGCGCTGTTGAAGCTGATCGAAGGCACCACGGCTTCGGTTCCGCCGCAGGGCGGGCGCAAGCACCCGAATCAGGAATTCGTCCAGGTCGACACCAGCAATATCCTGTTCATTTGCGGCGGCGCGTTCAGCGGGCTGGAAAAAGTGATTCGCGGCCGCACCGAAAAAGGCGGCATCGGCTTTGGCGCGCAGGTCAAGAATATCGACGACAGCAAGCGTGATGTCGAACTGTTGCATCAGGTCGAACCCGAAGATCTCATCAAATATGGCCTGATCCCGGAATTTGTCGGGCGTTTGCCGGTGGTCGCAACTTTGGACGAACTGGATGAGGCCGCGCTGATACAGATCCTGACCGAGCCGAAGAACGCGCTGACCAAGCAGTTCGCCAAGCTCTTCAAGATGGAAGGCGTTGAACTCGAATTCCGCGAGGATGCGCTGAATGCGATCGCCAAGCGCGCACTGGCGCTGCGCACCGGCGCGCGTGGCCTGCGTTCGATCATCGAGCATTCCCTGCTCGATACCATGTACGACCTGCCATCGCTCAAGGGCGTCAGCAAGGTGGTGGTGGACAACGGGATGATCAGCGGTGACGGCAAGCCCTTGCTGATTTACTCCGATCAGGATGACCAACCGCTGGCTGCAGGAGCCTAAACATCGAATGGCTGACGGGGAACCTGTCAGCCATCTTGAATTCCAAACTATGCCCCCCAATTATGGATGAGCGTGGTTGAATGCCGCGCATCCTTTCCTCAACTCTTACCAGGAAATCATGATGAGCGACAACGTATCCAAGGAACAGGTCGATCTGCCGCTGTTGCCGCTTAGGGATGTGGTGGTGTTCCCCCACATGGTCATCCCCTTGTTTGTCGGCCGTCCCAAATCGATCAAGGCGCTGGAAACCGCGATGGAATCCGGCAAGAGCATTCTGTTGGTCGCGCAAAAGACAGCCGCTCAGGACGACCCCACGCCGGAAGACCTGTACGACACCGGCAGCGTCGCCACCGTGCTGCAGATGCTGAAGCTGCCCGACGGCACCGTCAAGGTGCTGGTGGAAGGCAATCAGCGCGCCCGCGTGCTGGAAGTCACCGATGCCGAGACCCATCTCACCGCACGTGCCGAAATCCTGCCCGCCGAGGGCGAAGAACTGGTCGAGGTGGAAGCGATGCGTCGCGCCTTGCTGACGCAGTTCGACCAATACGTCAAACTGAACAAGAAGATTCCGCCGGAAATCCTCACCTCGCTGTCGGGCATCGACGAGGGCGGCCGTCTGGCCGATACCATCGTTGCGCACCTGCCGCTGAAGCTGGAACAGAAGCAGGAAGTGCTGGAGATGATCGGCGTCAACAAGCGCCTCGAACATCTGCTCGGCCTGCTGGAAGGCGAACTCGACATCCTGCAGGTGGAAAAGCGCATCCGCGGCCGCGTCAAGCGGCAGATGGAGAAGAGTCAGCGCGAGTACTACCTGAACGAGCAGGTCAAGGCGATCCAGAAGGAACTGGGCGATATCGAGGAAGGCGCCGAACTGGAGGAGCTGGAAGGCCGCATCAAGCAGGCCAGCATGTCCAAGGAAGCCGAAGCCAAGGCCATGGGCGAGCTGAAAAAGCTGCGCATGATGTCACCGATGTCGGCCGAAGCCACCGTGATTCGCAGCTACATTGAGGCCATGGTGGGCCTGCCGTGGAAGAAGAAAACCAAGATCAGCAAGGATCTGGTCAAGGCCGAGCGCGTGCTCGACGAGGACCACTACGGCCTCGACAAGGTCAAGGAACGCATTCTGGAATACCTCGCGGTGCAGCAGCGTGTCGACAAGGTCAAGGCGCCGATCCTGTGCCTGGTGGGGCCACCCGGCGTCGGCAAGACGTCGCTCGGTCAGTCCATCGCGCGTGCGACCAACCGCAAGTTCGTGCGCATGGCGCTGGGCGGCGTGCGCGACGAATCCGAGATTCGCGGCCACCGTCGTACCTATATCGGTTCGATGCCGGGCAAGATTCTGCAAAGCCTGACCAAGGTCGGGGTGAGGAATCCGCTGTTCCTGCTCGATGAAGTCGACAAAATGGGGCAGGATTTCCGCGGTGACCCGTCTTCAGCGCTGCTGGAAGTGCTCGATCCCGAGCAGAACCACACCTTCCAGGATCATTACATCGAGGTCGAGTACGACCTGTCGGATGTCATGTTCGTCGCCACGGCCAACTCGCTCAATCTGCCAGCGCCCCTGCTGGACAGGATGGAGGTGATCCGCCTGTCGGGTTACACCGAGGACGAGAAAATCAATATTGCATTACGCTACCTGGTGCCCAAGCAGCTCAAGGTCAACGGCATAAAGGAAAGTGAACTCGCCATCGCCGAATCCGCCATCCGCGATATTGTGCGTTATTACACGCGCGAAGCCGGCGTGCGCAGCCTTGAACGTGAAATTTCAAAAATCTGCCGCAAGGCCGTCAAGGCACTGTTGCTGAAGAAGCAGTCGACCCGGATTTCGGTCACGTCGCGTAACCTGGAGAAATACCTCGGCGTGCAGCGCTTCAGTTTCGGCGTCGCCGAACAGAACAACCAGGTGGGGCAGGTGACGGGTCTGGCGTGGACCGAAGTGGGCGGCGAATTGCTGACCATCGAGGCGGTCGCGTTGCCGGGGCGCGGCAAGATGACCACGACGGGCAAGCTCGGCGAGGTGATGCAGGAATCCATCCAGGCCGCGCTGTCGGTGGTGCGCTCGCGTGCGCGCAAGTTGGGGATCCAGGACGACTTCTACCAGAAGCGTGACATCCACATCCACCTGCCGGAAGGCGCAACACCGAAAGACGGTCCGTCGGCCGGTATCGCAATCTGCACCTCGATGGTGTCGATCCTTACCGGGATTCCTGTTCGTGCGGATGTGGCGATGACCGGTGAGATCACGCTGCGGGGTGAAGTGCTGCCGATCGGCGGGCTCAAGGAAAAGCTGCTGGCCGCGCATCGCGGCGGCATCAAGACGGTGTTGATCCCGCAGGAAAACGTCAAGGATTTGACCGAGATTCCTGACAACATCAAGAACAAGCTCGACATCCATCCGGTCAAGTGGATCGACCAGGTTCTTGAATTGGCACTGGAACGTGCACCCGAGCCCTTGCAGGACGAGCCTGAAGCAGAAACGCCAGCAATTGCTGTGCCTGAAGAGAAAAAAACCGCCGCCGCGGCAATCAAGCACTGAGTATTTTTCAACCACTTCCCGGAATCCCGCGCCAGCCGCGGGATTATTTTGCCCATGGCCCGGGAAACCGCTTGACACAAGGTTTTGCGGGTTGCTATAAAAGCGTCCACAGGGCTTTCCTGTGCCACTTGAGTGAAGGGGACAACACGTGAACAAATCGGAATTGATTGATGCCATCGCCGACTCGGCTGACATTTCCAAGGCTGCTGCCGGCCGTGCGCTGGATGCAACGGTTGAAGCCGTCAAGAAAGCGCTGAAGAAAGGCGACATGGTGACGCTGGTGGGTTTTGGCAGCTTCTATGTCGGCAAGCGTGCCGCACGCACCGGCCGCAATCCGCGCACCGGCGCAGCCATCAAGATCAAGGCTGCCAAGGTGCCCAAGTTCCGCGCCGGCAAGGGCCTGAAGGACGCCGTCAACTAAATAAAAACGCAGTTTGCATTTGGCAAGGCCGGGAATGTGTTGTAGAATCTTGCGCTTCGTCGGGTGCTTAGCTCAGCTGGTAGAGCGTCGCCTTTACACGGCGAATGTCGGGGGTTCGAACCCCTCAGCACCCACCAGCAGGGAATGCAGGGAATAAGAACAAGCAGTCAGATTCCACGCAAAGCAGCGTTTTGCACTGACGGTTTTAGTAGTACCAGGGAGTGGTAGTTCAGTTGGTTAGAATACCGGCCTGTCACGCCGGGGGTCGCGGGTTCGAGTCCCGTCCACTCCGCCAACATCAAAAAGGCGAACGCGAGTTCGCCTTTTTTCATTTTCAGCGTCTTTTCATTACAGCAAGGCAAGACGCGGGACGCAAAGTGCGCGAAAATTCGCGCTGACGATTTTTTTCGGAGTAGAAGACCGTGCTCGAAGCAATCCGCAAGCATGCAAAGGGCTGGCTGGCCAAAGTCATTCTGGCCTTGATCATCGTTACCTTCGCCCTGTTTGGCGTGGATTCCTACATGTCGGGTGATAAAGGCGGCGGCAACATTGCCGAGGTTGGGGATGTGGGGATTTCACGCGAAGAACTGACGCGGGAAATCCAGGCACAGAGTGACCGCATGCGCGAGGCGCTCGGCCCCGCGTTCGATCCCGCCGTCACCGAAACAGCCGACTTTCGCAGGCAGGTGCTCGATAGCCTGATCGAGCGCAAGGCGCTGCTGCAGGAAGCACAAAAGCTCAAGTTCCTGGCGCCCGATGCGTATATCGCATCGGTGTTGGGGCAGATTCCGGCCTTCCAGCAGGACGGCGCATTTTCGCAGCAGCGCTATGAGGCGGTGCTGCGCCAAAACGGCCGCACGCCTGCCCAGTTTGAAAATGAGTTGCGCCAGGCCTTCATGCTCGAAGCCACCACCAGTCCGGTTTCGCTCGCGGCTTTTCCGTCGAGCACCTCGCTGACGCAGATTGCTCGCCTGGTGTCGCAGCAACGCGAAATTGCCTGGGTGGATCTGCCGGCTTCCGCGGTGGCAGCACAGATCCAGGTGACGCCCGCCGACGTGAAACAGTATTACGCGGCCAATCAGGCCGAATTCACCGAGCCCGAGCAGATTCGCGCTGAATATCTGGTACTGGACATCGCGAACGTGGCAGCCGGTATCGCCGTGAGCGAGCAGGCGGTGGCGGATTACTATGCGGCCAATGCGGCGCAGTTCGGGCAACCCGAGCAGCGTCGCGCGAGTCATATCCTGCTTGCCGCTGACAAAGACGCAGACGCCGCAACGCGTGCCCAAGCCAAGGCGAAGGCTGCCGAGTTGGTTCAAGTCCTGCAAAAGACGCCGGGGCGTTTTGCAGAACTGGCGCGCACCCAGTCGCAGGATCCCGGCTCGGCTGCGCAGGACGGCAGCCTTGGCAGCTTTAGCCGCGGCATGATGGTCAAGCCTTTCGAGGAAGCCGTGTTCAGCATGAAGCCGAATGAAATCCGTGGTCCGGTGGAAAGCGATTTTGGCTATCACATCATCCGCCTGGATGATATCGAACCCGCGCAGACCGCACCGCTGGCGGAGGTGCGTGCGGTGGTTGTGGACGCGTTGCGCAAGCAGCAGGCGCAGAAGATGTTTGCCGATCTGGCCGACAACTTCAACAATCTGGTCTACGAGAACGCGACCTCGTTACAACCCGCTGCAACGGCTGCTAAGCTGACCGTTCAGCAAAGCGGCTGGATGACCGCCAGGAATCTGCCGCCGCCATTCAACCATGCTGCCCTGTCGGCCGCGCTGTTCAGCCCGGAGTCGATCAAGTCCAGGCAGAACACCGAGGCCATCGAGGTTGAGCCCGGCATCCTGGTGGCTGCACGGGTAGCTGAGCATCGCCCGGCGCGCCTGCGTCCGCTGGCCGAAGTATCCGCTGCAATCGAGGCCAAGCTGCACGCCGCGCAGAGCGCACAGCTGCTGGCGAAAAAAGGCGAAGCGACGATCCGGACGCTGGTTAAAGGCGACGAAGCCGGTCTGAACTGGTCGGCTTTCCAGGTGGTTGGACGACAGCCTTCAGCTGCGCTGGATGCCGCCGGCGCCAAGGCGGTGTTCCGGGTGAGCACTGACAAGCTGCCGGCCTACACCGGCTTTGGGCGCGCCGACGGTTCGTATCGCATCGTGCGGGTGAGCCGCGTTCTGGAGGCGCCTGCGCTGGATCCCGGGCTGCTGGCGTCGATTGAATCTGGCGTCATGCAGGCGCAGCAGCGCGCGGACATGAAGGCGATGGTTGCGCTCATCACCGCCGGGCAGAAAGTGAAAATCCAGCCCAACGCGATTGACGGCAGATAAGCCGAACTGCATGCAGCAATAAAAAACGCGCCTTCAAGGCGCGTTTTTTATTGCTGCGCCACCGGGTCAGTCCGAGGCGCCTGCCGTGGAGTTGAAGCCGGCGTCGACGTAGGTGATTTCGCCGGTGATCCCGGAGGCCAGGTCGGAGAGCAGGAAGGCGGCGGCGTTGCCGACTTCATCAATGGTCACGTTGCGGCGCAGCGGCGCATTCTTGGCGGCGATGTCGAGCTTCTCGCCGAAGTTGGCAATGCCGCTGGCGGCCAGCGTCTTGATCGGGCCGGCCGACACCGCGTTGACGCGGATGCCCTTGGGGCCAAGGCTTTGTGCCATGTAGTACACGCTGGATTCGAGGCTGGCCTTGGCCAGTCCCATGACGTTGTAGTTGGGCACGGAACGGACGGCACCCAGATAGGAGAGCGTCAGCAGCGCCGCCTGACGGCCTTCCATCATCGGCAGCGCGGCCTTGGCCAGCGCGGCAAAGCTGTAGGAACTGATGTCGTGGGCGATGCGGAAGTTTTCCCGGGTGACAGCGGAGAGGAAATCGCCGGTCAGGGCTTCCTTGGGCGTAAACGCGATCGAATGCACCAGGCCGTCGAGGCTGTCCCAGTGCTTGCCGAGATCGGCAAACAGCGTGTCGATCTGCTCATCGCTGGCGACGTCGCATGGAAACACCAGGCTGGAGTCGAACTCCTGGGCGAATTCCGTGACGCGATCCTTGATGCGTTCGCCCTGGTAGGTGAAGGCCAGTTCGGCGCCTTGGCGCCTGCACGCAGCGGCGATGCCATACGCGATCGAACGGTTGGAGATGACGCCGGTAATCAGCAAGCGCTTTCCTGCAAGGAATCCCATGATGGTCTCGAAGAAGTTGTGTAACGCGGGATTATAACGGCTGACGTTGGTGGCGCGCTTGGGTACACTTGCGACATGGTGCGCATCGGGGCGATTTTATTGAGGGCAGGGCTGCTGGGGCTAGGCTTGATGGCAGGCTGTTCCGACAACTGGAACAACCCCTACCCGGGCAGCCAGGCCGAAGCCAATGTGCTTTACAGCGCATTTTCAGAGCGCCCCAAGCATCTCGATCCGGCGCGCTCCTACAGCTCGAACGAGGTCGAGTTCACCGGGCAGATTTACGAGCCGCCGCTGCAATACCATTTTCTCAAGCGTCCCTACACGCTGATTTCGCTGACCGCCGAGACGGTACCGAGGCCGCGGTATTTCGACGCGTTCGGCAATGCGCTGCCGGACGATGCGCCGCCCGCAGCCATTGCCGAAAGCGTGTACGAAATCAGCATCCGCCCCGGTATCCGCTATCAGCCGCACCCGGCGTTTGCGCGCGATGCAGCAGGGCACTACCGCTACCATGCGCTCACTGCCGCGGATGCCGCCAAAAAAAGCGGTATCAGCGACTTTGAGCACAGCGGCACGCGCGAACTGGTGGCAGCAGATTATGTGTACCAGATCAAACGGCTGGCCAACCCCAAACTCAGTTCGCCGATTTTCGGCCTGATGAGTGAACACATTGTCGGCCTGAAGGCGCTGGGCGAAGCGCTGGAAAAAGCCGCCAAGGCTGATCCCGGTGCGGCGCCGAATCTCGACGACTTCGCGCTAGCCGGCGCCGAAGTGGTGGATCGCTACACCTACCGCATCCACATCAAGGGCAAATACCCTCAGTTCATTTACTGGCTGGCGATGCCATTTTTTGCGCCGATCCCGTGGGAGGCCGAGGTCTTCTACGCGCAACCCGGCATGGCGGACAAAAATCTCACGCTCGACTGGCAACCGGTCGGTACCGGCCCCTACTATCTGGCCGAGAATGATCCCAACCGCCGCATGGTGCTGAAGAAAAATCCCCATTTCCACGGCGAAACCTATCCGACGGATGGCAGCGCCGAGGACAGGCAGGCCGGACTGCTGGCAGACGCCGGCAAGCCGCTGCCGTTTGTCGAGGAAGCCGTTTACAGTCTGGAAAAGGAAACCATTCCCTACTGGAGCAAGTTTTTGCAGGGCTACTACGACAGCTCCGGCATCAGTTCCGACAGCTTCGATCAGGCCGTGCAGTTCTCGTCCGGCGGCGATCCGCAACTCACCGACAGCATGCGCGACCAGGGCATCCACCTCATCACTGCCGTGGCGGCCTCGATCTGGTATGTCGGCTTCAACATGCTCGACCCGGTGGTGGGGGGCTTGAGCGAAGACCGCCGGAAGCTGCGCCAGGCGCTTTCCATTGCGTTCGACTATGACGAGTTCATCTCGATTTTCCTCAATGGCCGCGGCATTCCCGCGCAGGGGCCGATCCCGCCCGGTCTGTTCGGCCATGTCGAGGGCGTGGCCGGGCTGAACGCCTATGTGTACGAGGCGCGCGACGGCCATATCGAACGCCGCTCCATCGAAGCCGCAAGAAAACTGCTGGCCGAGGCGGGCTATCCCAATGGCCGCGACGTCAAAACCGGCGCCCCGCTGGTGCTGTATTTCGACACCATGGCGAGCGGCCCTGACGCCAAGTCGCGGCTCGACTGGATGAAGAAGCAGCTCGACAAGCTCAACGTGCAGCTGGTGGTGCGCGGCACCGACTACAACCGATTCCAGGACAAGATTCGCAAGGGCAACGCGCAGCTGTTCGAGTGGGGCTGGAACGCCGACTACCCCGACCCGGAAAACTTCCTCTTCCTGCTATACGGCCCGCACAAGAAAGTCGGCACCGGCGGAGAGAACGCGGCCAATTACGACAACCCCGAGTTCAACCGCCTGTTCGAGCACATGAAGGACATGGACAACGGCCCCGAGCGTCAGCAGGTGATCGACGCCATGCTGGAGATCGTGCGCCGCGATGCGCCGTGGATTTTTGCGTACTATCCAAAATCCTTCGGCCTGAGCCATGGCTGGGTGCACAACGTCAAGCCCAACCTGATGGCCAACAATACGCTCAAGTATCGCCGCATCAACCCGGATCTGCGCGAGGCCCGGCGTGACGAATGGAACCGCCCGGTGCTGTGGCCGATCGCGTTGCTGGTCGCAGCGATGGCGGCAGTGATCGCACCGGCGGTATTCGCCTGGCGGCGACATGAGAAAAGCCAGGCCTGACTCACCCTTTGCTCAGACATACTCCGATCCAATCAACGGCCATGCGCTATCAAGGGACAATTGTGAAGTGGAATGAAGCGAAGGGCTTCGGCTTCGTCATGCCAAAGGGGCGGCAGCCCGTGTTTGTTCACGCCAGGAATTTTTCCAACCGGCAGCGCCGCCCGCTGGATCACGCGCTTGTAAGCTACGCGCTGGGGCGCGATGCGAAGGGACGCTGCTGCGCGGTCAATGTTCGCCATGCGGATGAGAAATCGTCGACGATTGAATTGAGAATCAGAGGTCTACCCATGCTGTGGGCCATGTCTTTCGTGGCACTGCTGACGGGTGTGGTGTTGGCGGGTTATGTGCCGCTCATCGTTTCCATTCTTTATCTCGTGCTGAGTCTTGCAGCCTTCTTGGCTTATGCCTTGGACAAGTCTGCTGCTGAGAGCGGGCGCTGGCGTACACAGGAAAGCACATTGCATATTTTCGGCCTGGCGGGGGGCTGGCCTGGAGCCCTATTGGCGCAGCAGTTGTTGCGTCACAAATCGAGCAAGCGCGCGTTTCAAACGACTTTCTGGTTGACGGTGATGCTCAACGGTGGCGCGCTGATTTGGCTGGTTTCACCCTACGGCACAGAAGCGCGCGCGTTGTTGAGTCGGATGGTCTAGCCCATGTTCGCCTACATCTTGCGCCGCCTGCTGTACGCGGTCCCGATCCTGATCGGGGTGAACCTGCTGACCTTCGCGCTGTTTTTTGTCGTCAACACGCCGGACGACATGGCGCGGCTGCAGCTCGGCGCCAAGCACGTGACGCCGGAGGCGATCGAGCGCTGGAAGACCGAGCACGGCTACGACAAGCCGCTGATGCTGAATGCGCAGGCTAGCGGCAGCGCGCAGTTCACCGACACGATTTTCTTCAAGCACTCGGCCGCGATGTTCGTCTTCGAATTCGGCAAGGGCGACGACGGCCGCAACATCGGCAACGAAATCCGCACCCGCATGGGGCCAAGCCTGGCGATCGCGCTGCCGGTGTTCGTCGTTGGTCTCCTGGTCAACATCACCTTTGCGTTACTGATGGTGTTCTTCCGCGCCACCTATCTCGATCTGTGGGGGGTGGTACTGTGCGTGGTGCTGATGTCGATCTCGGGGCTGTTCTACATCATCGCGGGGCAGTATTTCATCGCCAAGCTGTGGAACCTGCTGCCGATCTCGGGCTTCGCCGGCGGCATCGACGGCATCCGCTTCATCCTGCTGCCGGTGCTGGTCGGCGTCGTGGCGGGGATCGGCAGCGGCTCGCGCTGGTACCGCACAATTTTCCTCGAGGAAATCGGCAAGGACTACGTGCGCACCGCGCGCGCCAAGGGCCTGTCCGAGATACGAGTGCTGTTCCGCCACGTGCTGAAGAACGGCATGATCCCGATCCTCACCGGCGTGGTAGTGGTGCTGCCGCTGCTGTTCATGGGCAGCCTCATCACCGAATCTTTCTTTGGCATTCCGGGGCTGGGCAGCTACACGATCGACGCGATCCAGGCGCAGGACTTCGCCGTGGTGCGGGCGATGGTGTTTCTGGGCTCCTTCCTCTACATCGTCGGCCT
>DASTEA010000067.1:0-5342 GCA_035710075.1 Thiobacillus sp. | reverse complement strand
CGCGCTGGCGCAGCCAGGCGCCGAGCTTCTCGTCGGCCTTGAGGCTCTCCTGCAGCTTTTTCAGCGCGGCGAGTTCGGCTTCGGTCTGGTGCAGGGCCTTGCGCGCGGCTTCGAGTTCGCGCGTGTGCCGGGTGCGCGCGGCGTCGAGTTCGGGCAGCGCGGTTTCGGCCTCCTCGAGTTGCGCCTGCGCTACGGCCAGTGTCTGCGCCATCTCCTCGACCTCGACCTGCTTCTTCGCCAGGCCGGCCGTGTCGGTGCGCGGCAGTTGCGCCTGTTCCTGCGCGAGCCTGCGCTGGCGCGCGTCCAGCTGTTCGAGCTGGCGTTTGGTGTGGCCGAGGCTGTTCTCGTCGACCTGGCGCGCCTGCTCGGCCTGCGTCACCACGCGCTGCGCCTCGCCGACCGCCTGCTGCGCCTCGCGCAGCGCAGCTTCCTTTTGCGGCAGCGTGCTGTCGGTGGCCTGGCGTGCGACGGCTTCGGCCTCCATCAGCGCAGCCTCGAGGCCGGGCTGCTGCGCCGTCACCTCGTTCAGCGCGTCCGCGGTCGCGGTGCGACGGGTCTGCTGGGCGTCAACGCGCGCCGCCAGATCCTGCACCTGGCGATAAAGCCGCTCGCGGGTGGCGTTCTGGTGCGCCATGCTCTGCTCGATGCGCGCGACTTCGGACTGCGCCTGGTAATACGCTGCCTGCGCGGTGTTGAGCGTGTCCTGCCCGGCAAACTGGGTCTGGCGCGCGGTTTCCAGCAGCGATTCGATATGGCGCAGCCGCGCGGTTTCGGCTTCCAGCCTGTTTTGCGCCGCGGTCAGGTCCTTGTCGATGCGCGCCCGCTGCTGCGCGGCATCGTGCTTGCGGGCAAACCACAGGCGATGCTGGGAAAACGTCAGGTCGGCCTGCAACTGTTTGTAGTGCTGGGCGACCTCGGCCTGCGCACTGAGCTTTTCGACCTGGGTCTTGAGTTCGCGCTGGATGTCCTCGACGCGATTCATGTTGTCGCGCGCGTCCTTCAGCCGCGCCTCGGTTTCCTTGCGGCGCTCCTTGTATTTGGAGACGCCCGCGGCTTCTTCCAGGTAGCCGCGCAGCTCCTCCGGCTTGGCCTCGATCAGGCGCGAAATCATGCCCTGCTCGATGATGGCATAGGCGCGCGCGCCGACCCCGGTGCCGAGGAAGAGGTCGGCGACGTCGCGCCGCCGCACCCGCATGTTGTTGATGTGATAGGTGGAGTCGCCGCTGCGATCGAGCACGCGCTTGACCGAGATTTCGGCGTATTGCGACCACTGCCCGGCGGCGCGCCCGAGCTCGTTGTTGAACGCCAGTTCGACCGAGGCGCGCGAGGCCGGCTTCCTCGTACCCGATCCGTTGAAGATCACGTCCTGCATGGTTTCGCCGCGCAGATGCTTGGCCGACGATTCGCCGAGCACCCAGCGCACCGCGTCGATCACGTTCGACTTGCCGCAGCCGTTCGGCCCCACCACGCCGGTCAGCTGCGCGGGAACGGGAATCACCGTGGGGTCGACGAAACTCTTGAAACCGGCAAGTTTGATGTGGGTTAAACGCAAGACAGCGGACCTAAGCTTTTATAATGGGTGTCGTCTCAATGCGCCGCCTGCTTTGCGGCGGTCTATTTTCGCCACATTCTACACCGAGCCCCGCATGCCCTCCACGCCCGCCAAAACCCTGGAAACCTTCCCCAACCCCAAACCGGGACGCGACTTTCACATTCACATGGAAGTCCCTGAATTCACCTGCCTTTGCCCCAAGACCGGGCAGCCGGATTTCGCCACGCTGGTGCTCGACTACATCCCCGACAAGACCTGCGTCGAGCTGAAGAGCCTGAAACTCTACATGTGGAGCTTTCGCGAGGAAGGCCATTTTCACGAGGACGTCACCAACCGCATCCTCGACGATCTGGTGAAGGCGACGAAGCCGCGCTTCATGCGGCTCACCGCCAAGTTCTACGTGCGCGGCGGCATTTTCACCAACGTGGTCGCCGAGCACCGCAAGAAAGGCTGGCAGCCGGCCGCGCGCGTCGACCTCACGCAGTTCGGGCACGAATCGAACACACGCGGGTAATCCCTTGTACTTTCTCGGCATTGATTTTGGCACCTCGGGCGCACGCAGCTGCGTCATCAATGCCGAAGGCGTGATCGTCGCCGAGGACAGGCGCGACTTCGGCACGCTGGCAGAATACGAGCGCGCCGGCATCTGGCGCGAGGCATTGTGGGATCTGGTCGCATCGCTTCCCCCCGCGATTCGCACGCAACTGTTGGACATCGCGCTCGACGGCACCTCCGGCACCGTGCTCGCCTGCGACGAGGAGTTGAGCCCGCGCCATCCGCCGCTGCTCTACAACGATGACCGCGCGGTTGACGAAGCCGCGCTGATTGCCAAGACGGCCACTCCCGGCCACCCGGCCGCAGCGGTGACCTCGGGGCTGGCCAAGGTGCTGTGGCTGAAAAAGCGCCTCGGCCTCACCGGCGCGCGGCTCTACCTCAACCAGGCCGACTGGCTGGCGGGCCTGCTGACCGGCCGGGTCGGCATGACCGACTACCACAACGCCCTCAAGATGGGCCTCGACCTCGACGACCTGAAATGGCCAGACTGGGTGGAATACCTGGCCGACATCAACTATCTGCCGGTGCCGGTCGCGCCCGGTTCGCGGCTCGCCACCGTGTCGCGCCCGCGCGCGCGCTACCTCGGCGTCTATCCTGGCTGCATGGTGCACGCCGGCACCACCGACTCCATCGCCGCGTTCCTGGCGGCAGGCGTGAGCCAAAGCGGCGACGCCGTCACCTCGCTCGGCAGCACGCTGGTGCTGAAGCTGCTGTCCGACACCCGGGTCGAATCCAGCGAGCACGGCGTCTACAGCCACTGGTTCGGCGACCGCTGGCTGGCGGGCGGCGCCAGCAACGCCGGCGGCGCGGTGCTGCGGCAGTTCTTCGACGACCGCACCCTGGCGCTGCTCAGCGAAAAAATCGACCCGGCCGTCGCCAGCCCGCTTGACTACCTGCCGCTGCCGAAGCCCGGCGAACGCTTCCCGGTCAACGACCCGCAGCTTGCGCCGCTTCTCACGCCGCGCCCGGCCGACGACGCCGAATTCCTGCACGGCCTGCTGGAAAGCCTCGCCCGCATCGAGGCGCGCGGTTATGCGCTGCTGGCCGAACTGGGCACCACGCCCGTGCGCCGGGTCGGAACCGCCGGCGGCGGCGCCCGCAATCCCGTGTGGACGCGCATCCGCCAGCGCCTGCTCAATGTGCCGGTCGCGCGCGCCGCCCATACCGAGGCCGCCTATGGTGCCGCACTGCTGGCACGCGACGGCCTGCAGCGCTTCGCGTGAATCCTCTTGAATTCTTCCGCAAATCCTGCTGCAATCGCCTGGTATTTGTCCTATTGTTGAGATGAATCATCGCGCGTAAGGGGCGCCATCGCGCCGCTGAGGGAGGTCGCCATGTATGCTCCTGTTCGAGAAAGACACACACCCGACCCGAAGTGCTGCTTCTGCGGCCTCAGGTCGCGCTACACAAGAGGCAATGATGCACTGCGCCTGATCGTCGTCGTGCTGCTTCTGCTGCCGGTGGTCCTGATGCTTTTGGGCTTGGAGGCCTGACTTCGCGGCAGGCATCATTTGCGGGATTAAAGGCCTGCGGGTTAAGACCAGATGTTCTGCTGCAACGGAAAGTGCTACGCAACCGCATCGAAGGCATCGCGTTGCGCCCCCCTGCTGACGCACGACGGCCCGCAGCGCTTCACATCAGCCCCATCCTGAAGGCGCCCCCTACGACTAAAGTCGTATATCCATCCTCAAAAGTTTGTCCTAAGCTGATTTCAACCACATAGCAGCAAGGGACTTGCTCGCGAGTCGCCCCTGTCCGCTCTGCGGCGCATCAAAAGGGGGGCAAGCAGAATGAAAATCCGCACGCATCGCCTGACGCTGGACGACGGCAGCGCACTCCCTTACCGCCCCAGCCCGCATGCCGGCACCCGCATCGCCCCGCGTTTCCTGGTGATTCATTACACTGCCGGCAGCAGTGCGGCAGGCACGGTGGCCTGGTTCTGCAGTCCGGCATCTCGCGTCTCCGCCCATCTGGTCATCGCGCGCGACGGCACGGTCACCCAGTTGGTGCCGTTCAACCGTGAGGCCTGGCATGCCGGCCAGTCGCGCTGGGGCAGTCTTTCCGGACTCAATCATCACAGCATCGGGATCGAACTCGACAATGCCGGCTGCCTGATCAGGAGCGGCGGCAAGTGGGTCTCCCCGCTCACCCGCCGCAGCTATCCCGAAAGCGAAATCACCGTTGCCCCCCACAAGAACGATCCGCCCGGCGCCGCCCCTTGCGGCTGGCACGCCTACACGCCCGAGCAGATCGAAGCCACACTGGCGTGCGGCTTGGCGCTGGTCAATCATTACGGCCTCGCCGACGTGGTAGGGCACGACGACATCGCGCCCGGCCGCAAGCGCGACCCGGGGCCGGATTTTCCGCTGGAGTCGGTGCGCGCGCGCCTGATGGGCCGCGGCGACGACCACCCCGAGCGCTATCGCACCACCGCCCGCCTGTTCGTGCGGAGCGGCGCCGGTGCCGATTTCACCGCCCTTCCGGGCACGCCGCTGCCGCTCGGCACCGAGGTCGAGGTGCTGGCCAAGCATGGCCTGTGGTGGCAGGTCGATGTGGTGGGCGAAGTCAACGGTGTGATGGACATCGTCGGCTGGAGCCACAGCAAATACCTGGAGGCGATCGATGGCTGACGCACCGGGCTCGCTCGACTGGGAGCATGTCCATGCGCTTGAGCGCGCCGCCATCCGCGAACCCGATGGACACCACGACGGCCCCGATCGACCCCTGACCGGGCTGGCGTTTTCCGGCGGCGGCATCCGCAGCGCCACCTTCAATCTCGGCATCATCCAGGCACTGGCCGAACTGCGGCTGCTGCGGCAGTTCGATTACCTGTCGTGCGTGTCGGGCGGCGGCTACATCGGCGGCTGGCTGTCGGCCTTCATTCATCTCAAGTGCAACGGCCGGGTCGAAGATGCCGAGCCCCAGCTCCACACCGGCGGCACGGAAAACCCCGCCATCCGCTTTCTGCGCAGCTACAGCAATTACCTCACCCCCAGGGCCAGCTTCTTTTCCGCTGACACCCTGACCGCAGTGGCCACTTATATACGCAACCTCTACCTCAACCTCATCCTGCTGCTGCTGGCGCTGGGCGGGCTGTTGCTGCTGCCGCGCCTGCTGGTGTGGTTCGCCCGCTGGCTCACCGGCTGGGAAGGCCCCCTTGCTGCGGCGAGCCCCAAGCTGCTGCCGCTGTTCGGCGGCGGCATCCTGTGCATTTTCATTGCCATGCTGTTTACCA
>DASTEA010000066.1:0-3204 GCA_035710075.1 Thiobacillus sp. | reverse complement strand
TTCCTGCCCAACGCCGCCATGGCCGGCATCCTGTTCCTGGTGGCCTGGGGCCTGATCGACTTCAAGGAGATCATCCACGCGGTGAAGACCAGCCGCTCCGAAGCGGCCATTCTCGCCACCACCTTCGCGTCCACGCTGTTCCTGACGCTGGAAGAGGCCATCATCATCGGCGTGCTGATGTCGCTTTCGCTGTACCTGGCGCGCACCTCCAAGCCGCAGGTGCGGGAACGCGCGCCCGACCCGCACAGCAAGAAGCGCAAGTTCATCGATGCCGACGGCGTACCGCAGTGTCCGCAACTGCGCTTCGTGCGCATCGACGGTTCGCTGTTCTTCGGCGCCACCGCGCATGTGCGTGAAATGCTGGCTGCCCAGGATATCGCGCGGCCCGAGCAGAAACACGTCGCCATCATCGCGCACGGCATCAACTTCATCGACCTGGCCGGCGCCGAAGCCCTCGCCGACGAGGCGCGGCGGCGGCGCCTGGCGGGCGGCGGGCTCTACTTGATCGGCATCAAGGACACGGTGCAGGAACAGCTGGCGAAAACCGGCGCCCTGAAAACGATCGGCGGCGCCAACCTGTTCGACTCCAAGACCGAGGCGATCGCCGAAATCTACCGCCGTCTCGATCGTGATGGCTGCCGCACCTGCAAGGCGCGCATTTTCCGCGAATGCGCACCCGTGCGCAGCGAACCCTCCGCCTTGCCGCAGCCCCTTGTCCACGCAGGAGCCCACTCATGAAAACCCGTCAACGCATCCTGATCCCGTTCACGCATGGCCATAGCGGTTCGGCCCTGCTTCGCCGCGCCGGCGAAATCGCCGCCTCACAAGAGGTCGAGCTTCTGGTGGTGAGCGTGCTCGACACCCGCTCCAGCTTCGATTCGGACGGCCCGGCCGGCGCGCTGCCCGGCGAGCGTGCCGCCCGCCTCGCGCCGCCCGAGCAGAAACGGCTCGAGCACGACCTGAAGCGGCACGGCCTGAACCAGGCCAATGCCACGGTGATCTGGGGCGAGCCGCGTAGCGCCCTGTCGGTCCTGATCCGCAGCTGGTGCCCCGATCTGGTCTTGTGCGATGGACGGACGCGCCGCCTGCTGCCGGCCCGCTCCGATCGCGAAGGGCCGGCGCTGATGACCATCGGGCGCGACGGCGCTTTCGCGCGTCTGGCCGGGTTCTTTCTACCGTCTACGCAGGAGCATGCCTGAGCGGACCCTGCACCCCTCCCTGCGCCCCGACCGATCGGGGTGCGCCCCAGGCCAGTGGCCACGTGTTTTTCTGCCACCCAACAAGAAGGAATAACCATGATTCGCCGCAACCCGCGAGGCGACCTGCCGGTCGTGCACGAGACGGCTTTTGTCGACCCCACCGCCATCCTCTGTGGCCACATCATCGTCGGCGAGAATGTGTTCATCGGGCCCTATGCGGTCATCCGCGCCGACGAGGTCGATGACGCCGGCAACATGGAACCGATCGTCATCGGCGCGCACTCGAACATCCAGGACGGCGTGGTCATCCACTCCAAGGCCGGCGGGCGGGTCGAAATCGGCGAATACACCTCGATCGCGCACCGCTCGATCGTGCACGGCCCCTGCAAGGTGGGCGACCGCGTGTTCATCGGCTTCAATTCCGTGCTGTTCAACTGCGTGGTGGGCGAAGGCTCGGTCGTGCGCCACAACTCGGTGGTCGAAGGCTGCAGCGTGCCCGACGGCTTCTACATTCCCTCGACCTGCAACATCCACTCGGACGAGGAACTGGCCCGCATCGAGCGCGTCACCCCCGACGTCACCGGATTCTCCGAAAGCGTGGCGCAGGCCAACCATGAGTTGGTGAAGGGCTACAAGCGCATCCGCAACGAGTTCTGATGGCCGCTTAAGCGAGGACGGTGCGCCCTACCAATCGGCGCGGAATTGCAGGCCCCATACTGGCGCCGCGCTGCGCGGGTGCGCCAGCGCACCCGCTGCCGGGTCATCCATCCCCGCGGCCAGTGCCGGGTTTTGCATGCCGATGGGCTGCCACCGCAGCGTCGTTTCCACCCCCAGCAAGCGGTCGGTTTGCGCACTGATCACGCCGAGGGGATCGGTGGCGAACAGGATGGTCTTGTCCGACCAGTCGAGCTTTCCGGGTTTGGCGCGGATGCGTTGCCGCAGCGGCGAAAACAGGTACTCGCCGACGAGAAAGCCCACCACCGGCGTCACCACCAGATCCTGGATGGAAGCGGGCTCGGCCAGCGCTTCCGCGCCGAACTCGAAAAGCGTCGATAACAACGCCGAATACCAGAATGCCTGGGTCCGGTCCAGGCCGCGCTCCCGCGCCTGAATGTAATAAGCGCCGCCCCAGTAAGGATGCGTGACGTAATTGATCCACCAGAGATCTTCGTCCCACACCGGCTTGATATTGTGGCGCCACTTGCTGAAATCGTAGCTCCGCTTCTGCTCGCTGTCCCAGCCCGAAACGCTTTCGGGGACAACATACAGCACGCCAATGGCGGCAAACTGGTAACCGAGGAAATAGGCGATATCACGGCGAACGCCCCGCCAGTCCGGCTGATCGAGTGCAGCCCCGCGCCAGTTGTATCCGTTCGATTCCCCGGCTGCCTCGTCATGCCGCGCCGAGCCTTGGCCGATGAAGGGCGCATGCGCGGCCTGCAGCGCGGCGGGGCTCCAGATCACATCGGACATCGCGGCAGGGTCGGCAGCCATGGGGCTGCCCGCCATGGCCGGAGCCATGCTGATGGCCATGCAGCACGCGCACACCAGACCAAACAAGCCAGGGCGCGCCACCACCATGGGGCGGTCACGCCAACTGGCCCGTCCTCGCAGGCGGTCGCGCAGTTCATTCATACCGAAGGGCGCGGCACGGCCGTCTTTGCGCATTTGCATTTGGCACCACCAAGCTGGCTTGTGGAAAGATGACAACGCTTTGATGATAGACGGCCCGATTCAAGCCGACAGCAGCCTATCCTTTCTCCACCTCGTAGCGCTTCAGCTTGCGCCACAAGGACACGCGATCAATGCCGAGAATCTGCGCGGCGAGGGTCTGGTTGCCGCCGGCTTCCTGCAGCACCCAGCTGATGTAGTCCTGTTCCTGCTCTTCCAGGGTGGGGATGCGTCCGGCTTTTTTGCGGAAAGTGCGGATGGAGAGTTCGCGCAGGTCGTCGGGCAGTTGGGCCGGCTCGATGCTGTTTCCGGTGGTGAGGGCGACGCCGCGCTC
>DASTEA010000065.1:0-4275 GCA_035710075.1 Thiobacillus sp. | reverse complement strand
CGCACCAAGGATTCGTGCTCCCCGGGCGCCCGTTACCGACGGCAAATTGCCCGGAGCATGGTGCAGTGTCTGCCGCGCCAGCCAGGCGAAGGCGAGCGCTTCCACCCAGTCGGGGTCGATGCCGAGCGCAGCCGTGGTCGCCACCCGAATGTCGGGCAGATGGGTGATGACGCGCTGCATCAGCGCGACGTTGTGCGCGCCGCCGCCGCAAACGTAGAGTTCCTGGGCGCCGCTGCATTCGCGGCTCACCGCATCGCACAGGCTCACGGCGGTGAATTCGAGCAAGGTGGCCTGCACATCGACTGGGGCAATCGTTTGCTTCAGTGTGCTAAGCGTCGCGTCCAGCCAGTCCAGATTGAACTGTTCGCGTCCGGCGCTCTTGGGCGGCGGCAGTTCCAGGTAGGGGTGGTTTGCCAGTGCCTGCAGCAGGCCGCGGTGGACGGCACCGCTGGCTCCCCAGGCGCCGTCGCGGTCGTAATTCTCGCCGCTGTGCCGTTTGATCCACGCGTCCATCAGCATGTTGCCGGGACCCGTGTCCCAGCCGCGCACCGTGCCATCCACCGGTAAATCGGTGATGTTGGCAATGCCGCCGATGTTGGCAATGACGCGGTGAACCCCCGGATGATGTAGCGCCTGGGCGTGAAAGGCCGGCACCAGCGGTGCGCCCTGACCGCCCGCCGCGATGTCGCGGCTGCGGAAATCGGCAACGACCGCTATGCCGGTGAGTTCTGCCAGCAGCGCGGCATTGCCGATTTGCAGGGTGTAGCCGTCTGCGGGGCGGTGACGCAGGGTCTGGCCGTGGCACCCGATTGCGCGCACGGTATCGGTGGCGATCCCGTCGAGCAGGGCTCTGACCGCTTCGGCGTACAGGCGCGCCAGCTCGTTGGCGGCGACGGCGGCAAGATGGATTTCGTCGGGTTGTGGCGTGTGCAGCGCCAGCAGCTGCCCGCGCAGGCTGTCGGCGTAAGGCAGGTAATGGCTGCGGATGATCCGGATCTGGTCTGCGGGGCCTATTTCGGCGAGAACGGCGTCGACACCGTCGAGACTGGTGCCCGACATGAGGCCGACGTAGCGCTCTACTTGATGGGAGAGCGGCGCCTCATGCGTGGATGCTGCACTCAATCGAGTGCGGCAAGGTTGGTATTGCGCAACAGGCCCAGTTTTTCAGACCAGTTGCTCGTCTGCTGCAGGAATTGTTTGCGTTGCGCGATGGCAAGTGGTGGCGAACCCGGAAGCTTGATGGCCATGGGATTCTGCGGCTTGCCGGCAATTCGAACCTCATAGTGCAGGTGCGGGCCGGTGGAGGCGCCGGTCGAGCCGACATAGGCGATGACCTGGCCCTGGCCGACTGCGCGGCCGGAGCGGATGCCGGAGGCAAACGCACTCAGGTGGGCGTAGTAGGATTCGTATCCGTTGGAATGCCGCAGGATGACGAGGTTGCCATAGCCGCCCTTGCGCCCTGCGAAAACAACGGTGGCGTCGCCGGTGGCCTTGACCCGGGTGCCAGTCGGCGCGCCGAAGTCGACCCCGGTATGGGCGCGGTGGAAGCCGTAGACGGGATGCTTGCGCGAGTTGCTGAAACTGGACGTGACGCGGGAGAATTCGAGCGGCGAGCGCAGGAAGCCTTTTTTCAGCGACTCGCCTTCAGGCGTGTAATAGTCTTCGCGGCCGTTGGAGTCGCGGTACAGGACGACACGGTGAGGTTTGCCGGCATTGACGAACTCGGCTGCCAGCAGCTTGCCGGTGGCAAAGGGTTCGCCGTTGCGATAATCGACAGTGTAGATGACCGCGAAGCTGTCGCCGCGGCGCAGATCTTCGCGGAAATCCAGGCTGGTCGAGAAGGTTTCGGCCATTTGGTTCGCAATCTTGTCGGGGATGCCGGCGCTGTCGGTGGCACCGTACAGCGACGACAGGATACGGCCGGAGCGCATGACCACGCGGGTTTCGAGCAGTTCGCTGCCTTCTTCCGCGACAAAGCCGTCACCTTGACGGCGCACCAGCAGTGGGGCGGCATCGCCACGTTCGAACTGGATGGTCTGCAACTGGCCGTCCTGCGTCGTGGTGGCCTGGATGCGCCTGCCGACACGTATGCTGGACGCCTGCTGGCGCACTGCATTGGTGGCCAGCAAACGCTGGATTTCCAGGTCGTCGATGTTGAGTCGCGACAGCGAATTGGCCAAAGTGTCGCCAGGCTGAATCTCGCTTTCGCGTTCAAATGTGCCCGTGTTGCCTGCGGAAACCAGCGCCGGCAGGGCAATGGCTTCGATAATGGTTTCCGGGGTGATGTCGAGCGTATTGGTATCAGGTGCCAGGCCGAAGGCGGCAACGACGCCAAAAAGCGGCAGGCTGGAGAGTGCAACCAAGGCGCGCAGGCTGAAGCGGCGTTCCGCTCCGGTCAGGCGATCGGTTAAGATTCTCAGTTTGGTGAGCGGCATGGACCGTTTCCCTCATGTAATCGAACCGGGAGTCTAACACAAATGATCCCCGGGGTTTTTTCAATCCAAACAGCAGCTTGTGCCTGTTTGGCGAAGTGGTATTCCATATTTAACGGCGCGGTCCGGGCAAACTTGACCGCCACAGAGAGGAAGTTGATGCGGGAGGACGCCTTGCAGGAAATCAAGCGTGGAGCCGACGAGTTGCTGGTCGAGGCCGAACTGGTCGAAAAACTGAAAACGGGTCGGCCGTTGCGGATCAAGGCCGGATTCGATCCGACGGCGCCGGACCTGCATCTGGGGCACACCGTGCTGCTGAACAAGTTGCGCCAGTTCCAGACGCTGGGGCACCACATCATCTTTTTGGTGGGCGACTTCACCGGGATGATCGGCGACCCGACCGGCAAGAACGCCACGCGCCCGCCGCTGACCCCAGAGGCCCTGGCCGAGAATGCCAAGACGTATCAGGAGCAGGTGTTCAAGATTCTCGATCCGGCGCTTACCGAGGTGCGCTTCAATTCGGAATGGATGGAGAAGCTGGGGTCGGCCGGCATGATCCGCCTGGCGGCGACGCATACGGTGGCACGCATGCTGGAGCGCGACGACTTCCACAAGCGCTATAGCAGCCAGCAGCCGATCGCGATCCATGAATTCCTCTATCCCCTGATCCAGGGTTATGACTCGGTGGTGCTGAAGGCGGATGTCGAGCTGGGAGGCACTGACCAGAAGTTCAACCTGCTGATGGGGCGCGAGTTGCAGAAGCATCACGGCCAGCCCCCGCAGTGCATTCTGACCATGCCGCTGCTGGAAGGCTTGGACGGCGTCAACAAGATGTCGAAGTCGCTCGGCAACTATATCGGGATCAACGAGCCGCCCCAGGAAATCTTCGGCAAACTGATGTCGGTGTCCGATGACTTGATGTGGCGCTATATACAGTTGCTGTCATTTGAATCGCTGCAGACCATCGATGGCTGGAAGCGTGACGTGGCGGAGGGCGCCAATCCGCGCGACATCAAGGTGCGGTTTGCCCAGGAAATCGTGGCGCGGTTTCATGATGCTGCGGCGGCGACCCGGGCGCTGGCCGAATTCGAGGCGCGCTTCCAGAAAGGCGTGCTGCCGGACGACATGCCGGAAATCAGCCTGACCGGCGTCGACGGGGGCTTGCCGGTGCCGCAGTTGCTGAAGCAGGCCGGGCTGGTGACCAGTACCTCGGATGCGATTCGTCAGATCGCGGGCGGTGGCGTCAGGCTGGACGGCGAGCGCGTGGCGGACAAAAGCGTGGCGGTGTCGGTTGGGGCGACCGTGGTGGCGCAGGTCGGCAAGCGCAAATTCGCCCGTGTCACAATTATTTAGAAATCGTTCCGCGAAAGGTGTTGACGAAGCGCTTTTGCTCTGTAGAATGCGCACCTCTTCGAAGCGCAACGCAACACGCGAATCGGGGAAGCAGCAAAGAATTTGGCGGTATGTGGCTGACAAGACATGTACCGAAGTTTGAAAAAAGTAGTTGACGTGTTCTGGAAGTTCTGTAGAATGCGCACCTCTCCAGACGGCAACGCAACGAAAGCGGAGTCGTTAAGAGATTGATCTTTAACAATTTACAGCCGATAGGTGTGGGTGTTGGTGCGGTAGTTGGGCCGGCTTAGGCTGGTCTGACACCTAGCATAAATGCTCACACTTGAATTGAAGTTAATTCATTTTGAGTTTGAGCGAAGCAGTATTGAAGTAATAGCAGAGATTGAACTGAAGAGTTTGATCCTGGCTCAGATTGAACGCTGGCGGAATGCTTTACACATGCAAGTCGAACGGCAGCACGGGAGCTTGCTCCTGGTGGCGAGTGGCGAAC
>DASTEA010000064.1:0-2297 GCA_035710075.1 Thiobacillus sp. | reverse complement strand
ACGGCCAGGCGGCGGCCAAAGCGGTTTCATCCGAACTTTCGCAGGCGCAGCGCGAATCGGAACTCGGCTGGCAGGTCGACGTCGCCGGCCTCGACGGCAACGGTCCCGTGCGGTCGATCCAGGTCCGCGTCAAGGATCGCTCCGGCCTGCCCATCGATCGCCTCGAGGCCGAGCTGCGTCTGCAGCGCCCCGGGGCCGTGGAGGCTGCGCTCACCGTGCCGCTTGCCGCACTTGACGCCGGCACCTATGGCGGGGTGCTGCGCCTGCCCGCCAGTGGGCGCTGGCTGGCCGAGTTGCGCCTGCTGCGTGACCGCGAGGTGCAGTACCAGCTCTCACAGGAGCTGCTCGCGCCGTGAGCGGGATCATGGGTTTTCTATTCCTGCTGTCCGGCATTTTTGTGCTGCTGATTATCGTGGGCGTGTTCTGGTCGATCAAAAGCGGCCAGTTCGACGACCTGGAAGGGCCGGCCGAGCGCATCCTGATGGACGACGACGACCCGCTGTTGCCGACCCACCGCTTGGGCAGTCAAGACGAAACCCCGCACGGGCGCAAGTACCCAAACGGTCACAAGTAAACTAAAATTTATCAACTTTTATGGAGCACGCACGATGAAACAGCTTTTCACTTTTCAGGGTTTCCCCATGGTGGTGGTGACCGCATTGATCATCTGGGCATGGATCAGCGTTCTTTCGGTGCTGGTCGCCTCGTTTTTCTGATCTGATCGCACCCAAACGACAAAGCCCCGCATTGCGGGGCTTTTGTCTGTTGCGGGACCAGCTTATGCCGGAATCAGGGCGCGCATTTTCTGCAGGGCGCGCGCTTCGATTTGACGAATGCGCTCGGCGGATATGCCGTATTGGGCGGCCAGCTCATGCAGGGTCGCCGTTTCGCCTTCGGTCAGCCAGCGCGCCTTGATAATGTGGCGGCTGCGTTCGTCGAGGTTTTCCAGCGCAGTGGCCAGGCCGGTATGGCGCAGGCGTTCGGTCTGCTCGCGCTCCAGCAGTTGCGCCGGGTTTTCGTCCGGGCTCGCCAGAAAAGCCAGCGGGCTGTAGCTTTCCTCGCCGTCGTCCACCGCCGGGTCGATGGAAACGTCATGGCCCGACATGCGGGTTTCCATTTCCAGCACGTCCTTGCGGCTGACGTTGAGCTCGCGCGCCATGGCGTCGGCTTCCTTGAAGGTCAGGGCGTTGAGCGACTGCTTCAGGCTGCGCAGGTTGAAAAACAGCTTGCGCTGCGCCTTGGTGGTTGCAACCTTGACCAGGCGCCAGTTCTTCAGCACGTATTCGTGGATTTCAGCGCGGATCCAGTGCAGCGCGAATGACACCAGACGGACGCCCCGATCCGGGTCGAAACGCTTCACCGCTTTCATCAGGCCGACGTTGCCTTCCTGAATGAGGTCGGCCTGGGGCAGGCCATAGCCCACATAATGGCGCGCCACGCTGACCACCACGCGCAGATGCGATACCACCAGCTGACGGGCAGCCTCGACGTCCTGCTTGTCGTGCCAGGCGCGCGCCAGCCGCTGCTCGTCTTCCAGCGTGAGCATGGGGTAGCGGTTGACGCTCTGGATGTAGCTATCCAGGCTGTAAGCCGCCGGGACGGGTAAAGATATGGTTGGATTCATGCGTGTTAAAACTCCCTCACAAAACATTTTAGCACTCTCACTATTCGAGTGCTAAGGCAATCCAGGGTTCCGCGACACGCGTAAATCAGCGCGCAGCTTCGACCTGCTGCAGCGCCCGCGTCACCGAGAGCCAGGCGCCGAGCCAGCCGAACAGGGCGGTCAGGCCGAGTACGGCGGCGATTTCGGGCGTGGTCGGCGGCAGCAGGTGAAAGGCCGACCCGTACAAGCCGGCCAGCCGTTCGACCGGTGCGCGCAATATGACGCCCGCACTGGCCAGTACGCCGCCCGCCGCCAGCCCGCCCAGCAGACCCTGCAGTGCGCCCACATAGAGGAAGGGGCGGCGGATGTAGCGGTCGGTGGCACCGATCAGCCGGCTGACCAGGATTTCGTCGCGCCGCGCCAGCACCTGTGCGCGGATGGCATTGCCCGAGATGGCGACGAGCGCGATGGCAAACAGCCCGGCCAGCAGCCAGACGCCGGTGCGCCCGATGGCGAGCGCGGCCTGCAGGCGGTCTGCCCACTGGCTGTCGAGATGGGTTTCCGCCACGCCAGGCAGTCTGCCCAGATTGTCGGCAACCCGTACGAGTTCCACCCGTGACATCGTTTGCGGCCGGATCACCCAGGCGTCCGGCAGCGGGTTCTGCGTCAGGCCGGCGGTGATGTCGGCCAGGTC
>DASTEA010000063.1:0-2287 GCA_035710075.1 Thiobacillus sp. | reverse complement strand
GCGGCATAGCCGCCCATCAGCGAGGCAAACACGATGCGGAAGATGGCGAACACGTCGAGTCCGCCGCCGAGATACTGGTGGTATAGCCAGGACACGAAGCCCAGCGACAGCGACGCCAGAATCGCGATGGCGACGTTGATGAACAGCCGCCGCCGCTCGCGCGCGAGATCGCGCTGCCGCTCGATGAAGAAGCTGTCGATCTCGTGTTTAAAGTATTCGACCTTTTCCTGCACCAGCGACGAGAATTCCGCCCTGGCGTGAACGATACGCGCGTCCATTACCGTACTGAGTCTTTCCCCGGCGTAATCGACCAGTTCGCGCACATCGTCCTTGGTGAACTGGCGCTGCGCGTGCAGTTCGTCGGAAATCTTGTCGAGTTTGGCATCGATTTCCTGACTGGCCTGCCAGATCACATCTTTTAGTTCGGTGCTGGCCTGCAAGACGCCGTCCTTCACCACACCTGACAGACGCTCGCCTGCGCGGTCGATGGCTTCGCGCGACACCTCGGCGAGGCTGTCCTTTGCGTGGTCGATGGTCTTGTCGAACAGGGCCATTAGTCGGTTTGGGCCTCGCGCTTGTTTCCGGTGGTAGAACGACTCGCCGTTTGACCTGGCTGGCTGGAATCATCGCCAGCCGGGTCGCTGGTCATCCCGTTTGCGGAGGCGGGTTGGGGTGGGGGCGCTTTGTTGCCGATGCGCCCTTCCTCGCCGTTGACCAGCTTGATGAGGTTGCTCTTGTGACGATAGACCAGTAGCAGCGCAATCGCCAGCACGGCCATTGCCGTGTCGTTCCAGCCCATCAGCAGCCCGGCGTAGACCGGCGCGAGCGCGGCAGTGGTCAGCGCCGCAAGCGAGGAAATGCGGAATACCCGCGCCATGAACAGCCAGGTCAGCAAGCATGCGAGTCCGAGCCAGGGATTGAGGCCGACCAGCACGCCGAGCGCGGTGGCGACGCCCTTGCCGCCCTTGAAGCCGAAAAACACCGGGAACAGGTGGCCGATGAACACGGCCAGCGCACACAGCAGCACGATGCCGTCGTCGAGGCCGAACACCGGCGCCAGCGCGCGTGCCGCCACCACCGCCACCCAGCCCTTCAATGCGTCGCCGAGCAGCGTCAGCACGGCGGGGGTCTTGCGCCCGGTGCGCAGCATGTTGGTCGCCCCCGGGTTGCCCGAGCCGAATTTGCGTGGGTCGGGCAGGTGCATGGCGCGGCTGACGATGACGGCAAACGACAACGAACCCAGCAAATAGGCGGCAGCAATAAACAACAGCGAGGTCATAAACAAGTCAGTAAAATGGCGGGTTTGGTTGAGCCCGTGGGCTCGCCGTTGGATAAATAAATATGGATATTCTGTTTTTGCGGGACTTTCGTCTCGAGCTGATTATCGGCATATACGAGTGGGAACGCAAAGTGCCGCAGCCGGTGCGGCTCGATCTTGAAATCGGCCTGCCGGACAGCAAGGCCGGCGGCACCGACAACGTTGCCGACACCATCGACTATGGTGCGGTGGCCAAGCGGGTGAAGGACTATCTGCACAATGCGCCGCAGCCGATCACGCTGGTCGAGTCGGTCGCCGAGCACGTGGCCGCCATCGTGCGGAATGAATTCGGCGCGCCGTGGGTGAGGGTGTCGGTAACCAAGTTCGCCGTCGTGCCGGGCATCAAGGAGCTCGGCATCACCATCGAGCGCGGCGCGCGCCTGTGAGCCTCGAGCAGATCGCCGCCAGCCATATTGCCGGCGCGGCGGCCATCCTGCTGACGGCGTATTTCATTCGCGGCATCACCGGCTTTGGCTCGGGGCTGATTTCGGTGCCCTTGCTGGCGTTGTTTCTGCCGCTGCAATTTGTAGTGCCCCTGATTCTGCTGCTGGATTTCACCGCCTCGATCGTGATCGGCGGCTTCAATTTCAAGCGCGTTAAATGGGGCGAGGTCGGTGTGCTGATTCCATTTGGCATTGTGGGCGTGATCCTGGGCACCAGCCTGCTGGTCAACCTGCCGCCCGAGCCCATGCTGATCGCGCTGGCCGGGTTCGTCTTCATTTTCGCGGTGCGCAGCCTGCTCAATATCCGCGGCGAAAAACCGGCTTCGCGCGGCTGGGCGGTGCCGGCCTCGCTCACTGGCGGCACCGTGGGCGCATTGTTTGGCACCGGCGGGCCGCCGTATATTATTTATCTGACCCACCGCATCCGCGACAAAAGCGATTTGCGCGCGACCTTTTCGGCGCTGTTTTTTACCGAGGGCATGACGCGCATCGTCAGCTTTCTGGTGGCCGGGCTGTTGATGACGAC
>DASTEA010000062.1:0-2968 GCA_035710075.1 Thiobacillus sp. | reverse complement strand
GGATCGCCAGGGTTTCCACCCGCGCGTCCTCGATCACCGAGATCACCGCCATCTGCATCGGGTTGAGCGACTCGGCGGAAATCGGTTGCCGCGTCTCGACGATGTGGGCGGCGCAGTGCGCCGCGGTGGCGCGGTAGAGTTCGAGGCCGGACACCGGCGCCTGCCCTTCAACCGTCCAGTCGTCAAAGGCGTCCGGCAGATGCAGCAGGTAATCCTCGATGTAGGGCCGGTAGCCCTCGCGCGCTTCGAAGTCGCCGGACGTCGGGCGCATGAAGAAGTCGCGTGCCCACAGCGCGCGCAGATACATGTTGATGCGCCGCTGCACGTCGACCAGCAGGGTGCCCTTGCGCTCCTTCTGCAGCATCGCGATCGACTCCTTCGACGCCAGGCTGAAGTAGTTGATCTGCTCTTCGTAGTTGGTGCGGTGCGCGTGCGCGCCCCACAGCGCCCAGCGCCGCAGGCCGCCCAGGGTCAACTGCTGGAACAGCACCTCCAGCTTGTCCAGCATCGGCCGCACGCCGCGCGGCGCCTGCGCGATCAGGGTGTTGATGAATTGCAGGTACTTGAGGAACAGCTCGGCGTCGCCCAGCCGTTTGGCCGCGGTCGGCGCGGTCGCCAGCAGCAGCTCGATCACCGCGCCCGACGTCTTCGAGGCGAGCATCAGCGAGGCGGTGGCGAGATCGGCCACCACGTCCTCGCCCACTTCCTTGGCCACCTGCGGCGCCTGTTCGATCCAGGTTTCGACCAGCGAATCGCCGCGGCCGAGTCCGCGGATGGCCGACACGCCCTTCAGGTAGTTGTCCAGCCCGCGCGGCGAGAACACCTTGGTGGCCTCGTGCCAGGCCGCGTTGAGCGCATCCCGAGTATGTGGCGACAGGTCTTCGAGCAGTTCTGCGTAGTCTTCGAGTTTGATCGACATGGCTTTTCCAGGGACTAGGGGCTAGGAATTAGGATTTAGGGGTGGAGCGGCCTTTGGCCGCGCTTCGATCCAGATCAAGGGCGCGGGCAAAGCCCGCACGTTCCCTAGCCCGCAGATCCTAGCGCCTAGATCCTAATCCCCACCGTCAAATCAAAAGAACGTCGACACCGCCGCATCCAGCGCGTCGCGCATGTCGGGATCGTCGGTGATCGGGCTGACCAGCGCGACGCGGCAGGCGGCCTGCGGGCTCACGCCCTTGGCGATCAGGCTGCCTGCGTAAATCAGCATGCGGGTCGACAGGCCCTCGTCGAGGCCGTGGCCCTTGAGGTTGCGGCTGCGTTCGGCGATCGACACCAGTTTGCCGGCGATTTCGGCACCCACGCCGGATTCGTGCGCGACGATTTCGGTCTCGATGCCGTGCTCGGGATACGTGAAATCGAGGCCGCCGAAGCGCTGCTTGGTCGACTGCTTCAGATCCTTCATCAGGCTCTGGTAGCCCGGGTTGTACGAAATCACAATCTGGAAATCGGGGTGGGCGTGAACCAGCTCGCCCTTCTTTTCCAGCGGCAGCACGCGGCGGTTGTCGGTCAGCGGGTGGATCACCACGGTGGTGTCCTGGCGCGCTTCCACCACTTCGTCCAGGTAGACAATGGCACCGTGACGGGCGCCGATCGCCAGCGGGCCGTCCTGCCACTCGGTGCCCGCTGCGGACAGCAGAAAGCGGCCGACCAGGTCGGACGCGGTCATGTCCTCGTTGCACGCCACCGTGATCAAGGGCTTGCCCAGCTTGTGCGCCATGTACTCGACGAAGCGCGTCTTGCCGCAGCCGGTCGGGCCCTTCAGCATCATCGGCATGCGCACCGAATAGGCGGCTTCGTACAGCGCGACCTCGTCGGCGACGGGACGGTAATAGGGTTCCTGGGTGATGCGGTACTGATCGACGATGTTGCTCATGGAGGCTCCTTGAAAGTGGGGCTTATTTATCCGCGAATGACGCGAATTCATGCGAACGCGGCATTCGCGGGCAAACAAAAAGCCCCCGCGCCCAGCGGGCGACGGGGGCTGTTACGGTCACCCGTCGCGACTTAAACAGTCTTGCCGCGGAAAATCACCATCGACGCACCTTGCGACTGATTGAAGTTGTTGTAGCCAATCAGGCGAACGTGGTTGTCGGGGTTGGCCTTGTGACAGGCTTCGGCTTCGGCCAGCACGCGGGCCACATCGGTTTCGCCGAACATCGGCAGCTTCCACATGTACCAGTAGGAATCCTGCAGATGCGCCGGTTCGGTGTGCTCGATGGCCGGGTTCCAGCCTTTTTTCACCAGAAATTCGACTTGCTTCTTGATCTGCTCCGCGGTCATCGGGGGCAGATAGGAGAAGGTCTCGAACTTGCGGCTGGCAGGATCGCTCACCCGGCTTTTGTAATCCATTACTTCAGACATTTCATTTCCTTTCAACGTTGGTCCTGGACCCCGGATCGCGCTTCAGCGCGTCCGGGATAACAGTGCGATTAACGCAATATCACTTGTGGGCGACGTCCAGCTTGTCGACGGTGTCGAACTCGAACTTGATCTCTTTCCACGTTTCCATGGCGATCTTCAGTTCGGGGCTATGCGAGGCAGCGGCGGACAGGATGTCCTTGCCTTCCTTCTCGATCTCACGGCCTTCGTTACGTGCTTGCACACAGGCTTCCAGCGCGACGCGGTTGGCGGCGGCGCCAGCTGCGTTGCCCCAGGGGTGGCCGAGCGTGCCGCCACCGAACTGCAGGCAGGCATCGTCGCCGAAGATGGCAACCAGCGCGGGCATGTGCCACACGTGGATGCCGCCGGAAGCAACCGGGAACACGCCGGGCATGGAACCCCAGTCCTGGTCGAAGAACAGGCCGCGGCTACGATCTTCCGGGATGAACTTGTCGCGCATGGTGTCGATCCAGCCCAGCGTCGCTTCGCGGTCGCCTTCCAGCTTGCCGACGACGGTGCCGGAGTGCAGGTGGTCACCACCCGACAGACGCAGCACTTTGGTCAGCACGCGGAAGTGAATACCGTGGTG
>DASTEA010000061.1:0-8585 GCA_035710075.1 Thiobacillus sp. | reverse complement strand
GGCAGGTCCAGCACCGCCTGCGGCAGGATCAGGCCGTAGGCGGCGACCACCATGACCTCGGCATCCGCCGCGCGCAACGCGGCCTGGGCTTCGGCTGTTCTCAGACTGGCGGGCTGCGACAGCGGCAGGCCACGCGCCAGCGCCGCCTGCTTGACCGCGCTGGGCGTGAGCTTCATGCCGCGCCCGGCCGGGCGGTCGGGCTGGGTCAGCACCAGGGTGATGTCGTGCCCGGCCGCCGCCAGGGCATTGAGGGCGGCAGCCGCGAACGGCGGCGTGCCGGCAAAGATGATGCGCACGGGCCGGCTCAGAGCGACGCGCGCACGGGCGCCGCCTCGGGCCGGTGTTCGCGCGCCAGCTTGGCCAGCTTGGCCTTGATGCGGTTGCGTTTGAGGTTGGACAGATAGTCGACGAACACCTTGCCCAGCAAATGATCCATTTCGTGCTGGATGCACACCGCCAGCAGGCCGTCGGCGTCCAGTTCGAACGGCTTGCCTTCACGGTCAAGCGCCCGCACGGTGACGCGTTCGGCACGCGTCACCATATCGAAAACACCGGGCACCGACAGGCAGCCTTCCTCGCTTTCTTCGCGGCCCGACTGGGCGACGATTTCAGGATTGATGAGCACGCGCAGCGCGTCGTGGGTCTCGGAAAGGTCGATGACGATGACGCGCTCGTGGACGTTGACCTGGGTCGCCGCCAGCCCGATGCCGGGGGCCGCGTACATGGTCTCGGCCATGTCGTCGACCAGTTTGCGGATGCGCGCATCGACCGCGGCAACCGGCTTGGCGACGGTGTGCAGGCGGGCATCGGGATAATGCAGGATATCGAGTTTGGCCATAAAAAGCTTTACGAATGAAAGGGCTGGGCACACACTCGGACGCAAAATCCGCATCCGGATGCGCACCACCCTAAATATAAGGCGGCGGATAGCCGTAAGGCTAAGCGCACAGTATATTTTCAATGCAAAATTAGACAAGGTCTAAGTGGAGGGTTCCCCCGTGCGTCAATTTGTTATTTCTCTTGCCCTATTATTGGCGGTGCCTGCGCTGGCCGACACCCTTAAACTGCAGGACAACGCACCCGACACCTATGTCGTGGTCAAGGGCGACACCCTGTGGGACATCTCCGGGCGTTTTCTCAAGGATCCGTGGCGCTGGCCGCAAATCTGGAACCTGAACCGCGAGGAGATCAGGAATCCGCACTGGATTTATCCCGGCGACCTCGTCGTGCTCGACCGCAGCGGCAAGGAGCCGCGGCTATCGCTGGTCAAGGGCGGCCAGAATGGCCTGCAGACGGTCAAGCTGTCGCCCGGTGTACGCGCAACCGACATCGCGGCTGATGCCATTCCGGCCATTCCGATTCGCGTGATCCATCCTTTCCTGTCGCAGCCGCGCGTGGTCTCCAAGGGGGCGCTGGATGACGCACCTTTCATTCTTGGCAGCAACGCGGAGCGCGTGGTGCTGGGTGCCGGGGACGATGCATTTGCGACCGGAGGCAAGGACGGGGTGACGCAATGGAATGTGCTGCGCCCCGGCAAGACGCTGAAAGACCCGGAAACCGGCGAGGTGCTGGGGTACGAAGTCGAATACCTGGGCGACGCGCGCACGCTGGTTGAAGGCGCACCGCAAAAAATCCGCATCACCCAGTCGGCGCAGGAGATCCTGCCCAGGGACAAACTGGTGGAAGCGGATGACAGCACCACTTTTGAATACATTCCGCACGCACCGGAAAGCACGATCAGCGGCCGCATCATCTCGGCCTACGGCGGCTTGTCGGACAGTGGACGCTATCAGACCGTCGTCATCAACCGCGGCAGCCGCGAGGGCCTCGAACCCGGCCACGTGCTGGCGGTATTCCGCGAGGGCCAGGCCGTCACGCTCAGCCGCGACGAAAAGGACCGCATGACCTGGGTCAACGAGAAGTCCGCTGGCATACCCGACGGCGGCGCCTGGCTGTACAACGATGTGCGTTGCCTGAAACAGAACAGCAAGGTCACCTACGATCAGTCCGTCGATGCGCGCAACACCTTCCGCAGCACCTGTCTCGGCAACGACAGCAAGAACGCAGTCAAGCTGCCCGATGCCCGCAGCGGCCTGGTCATGGTCTATCGCGTCTACGACCGCGTGTCCTACGCACTGATCATGGAGTCCGATGGGCCGGTCTACCTGCTCGACACGGTAACAACCCCCTGATCACCCACCCACTCGAGAGAAGCATCGAGCGTGCCTGACGCCTGGCTGCGCCTCGCCCTCGCCCCCGGCGTCGGCAACACCAGCCTGATCCGCCTGCTGACGGCCTTCGGTTCCCCGGAGGCTGTTTTGGCATCCGGCCGCAGCGCGCTCACCGCGCATCTTTCCCGCGCACAATGCGACGCCCTGCTGGCCGAACCTGACGCCGCCCAGCTTGACGCCGCCCATGCCTGGCTTGCCCTGCCCGGCAACAGCCTGATGACGCTGGCGGACGAGGACTACCCGAAGAGCCTGCTCGAAATCGCCGATCCCCCCGCCCTGCTGTATTGCAAGGGGCGGCGCAGCCTGCTGAGCCAACCCTGCCTCGGCATTGTCGGCAGCCGCAACGCCACCCCGCAGGGCGTGCGCGACGCCGAAGCGTTTGCCCAGGCGCTGTCCGACGCCGGACTCACCATCGTCAGCGGGCTGGCGCTCGGCATCGACGCGGCGGCGCATCGCGGCGGGCTGGCGGGCGCGGGCTCGAGCGTCGCCGTCATCGGCACCGGGCTCGACCGCATTTATCCCGCACGCAACAAGGCGCTGGCGCACCAGCTGGCGGAAAACGGGCTGATCGTGTCGGAATTCGCGCTCGGCACGTCGCCCCTGCCCGGCCACTTTCCCCGCCGCAACCGGCTGATCAGCGGCTTGAGCCGCGGTGTGCTGGTGGTGGAAGCCGCGCCCAACAGCGGTTCGCTCATCACCGCCCGGGTGGCGACAGAGCAGGGCCGCGAGGTATTCGCCATTCCCGGCTCGATCCATTCGCCGCTGGCGCGCGGCTGCCATGCGCTGATCAAGCAGGGTGCCAAGCTGGTCGAATCCGCCGCCGACATTCTCGATGAACTGGCCTGGCAGCAGCGGCTGGCGCCGCCAGTATTGCCGGAAACCCTGTTCGACCCGGTGCTGGACGCGCTCGATGGCGCGCCGACGACCCTCGACACGTTGGCACAAAGAACCGGGTTGACGCTGGATGCGCTTTCAGCGAAGCTGTTGACGCTTGAACTGGACGGGCGGATTGCGCCCTTGCCCGGCGGGCGTTATCAAAAAATTCACTGACACTATGCTCGACATCCTGGTTTACCTCTACGAAAGCTTCCGCATGGCAGAGCTGGCGCCCGATCGCGACGCGCTGGAAAAGCGCCTGTTTGCTGCGGGCTTCGAAGAAGCCGACATCAACGCGGCGCTAGACTGGTACGCCAACCTCTCCGGCAGCGCCACCCACGAACGGCTGGCGCAGGCCTACGACCGTCATTACGCGCCCGAAGAATTGGAGCGCCTCAACGACGCCTGCCGCAACGAGCTGACCTATCTGGTCTGCGCGCAGGTGCTCGATCCCGAATCGCGCGAATGGGTGATTTCCGGCCTGATGGCGCTGGGCGGCGAAGACATCGAACCCGATCACGTACGCTGGATGACCCTGATCGTGCTGTGGAGCCGCGGGCTGATCGAACATTTCACCCACCTGGAAGACATGCTGCTGAACCACGAGCCAGGACGTCTGCATTAATAAAGTAAAACCATGTCCAAACTCGTCATCGTCGAATCGCCGTCCAAGTCCAAAACGCTGAAAAAGTACCTTGGCGCGGACTACGAAATCCTCGCCAGCTACGGCCACGTGCGTGACCTGGAGCCGAGGACCGGCGCGGTCGATACCGAAAATTTCAGCATGAAATATCAGGTCATCGAGCGCAACGCCAAGCACGTCGAAGCCATCGTCAAGGCCGCCAAAAAGGCCGACGAAGTGTTGCTGGCGACCGACCCGGACCGCGAAGGCGAGGCGATTTCCTGGCACATCAGCGAAATCCTCAAGGAGCGCAAGGTCAAGACGCCGATGAAGCGGGTGGCCTTCTACGAAATTACCGAATCCGCCGTGCAGGACGCGGTGCGCAACCCGCGCGAGATCGCGATAGACCTGGTCGACGCGCAACAGGCGCGGCGCGCGCTGGACTACCTGGTGGGCTTCAACCTGTCGCCGCTGTTGTGGAAAAAAATCAGCCCCGGCCTGTCGGCCGGCCGCGTGCAGTCGCCTGCGTTGCGCATGATCGTCGAGCGTGAGCTGGAGATCGAGGCCTTCAATGCGCGCGAGTACTGGTCGCTGCACCTCGACAGCCACAAGGGCGTGCTGCCGTTCACCGCCAAGCTCACCCACTTCAAGGGCGAAAAGCTCGAACAGTTTTCGGTCGAGCACGAGGCGCGCAGCAACGAATGGCTGGCGATGCTGGAAGGGCGCGATGCCACGGTGATGCGCATCGAAAAGAAGCGCCGCGCGCGCCATCCCGGCGCCCCGTTCACCACCTCGACGCTGCAGCAGGCCGGGGTGCGCCAGCTCGGCATGACGACCGACCGCGTGATGCGCACCGCGCAGCAGCTGTATGAGGGCATCGATCTCGGCGAAGGCCCGGTCGGCCTCATCACCTACATGCGAACCGACTCGGTCAACCTGGCACAGGAAGCGATCACCGACATCCGCAAGTATGTGGGCGCCAACTTCGTCAAGGAGTTTCTGCCGCCCGCCGCGATTGCCTACAAGGCCAAGACCAAGAACGCGCAGGAAGCGCACGAAGCCGTGCGTCCGACTTCGGTGTCCCGCACACCCGAAGCGGTGAAACCGTTTCTTTCGCACGACCAGGCACGGCTCTATGAACTCGTCTGGAAGCGCACCGTGGCCTGCCAGATGACGCCGGCGCAGTTCGATACCGTCGCTGCCGACATCACCGTGGGCGAGGGCACCTTCCGCGCCACCGGGCAAACCCTGGCGTTCGCCGGCTTTCTGGCGGTATACCAGGACGACGAGGACGAGGAAGGCGAGTCCAAATTGCCCGCGCTGACCGAGGGCGAAACCCTGCCGGTCGACAAGCTCTACGGCGAGCAGCACTTCACCCAGCCGCCACCACGCTTCACCGAAGCCAGTCTGGTGAAGGCGCTGGAGGAATACGGCATCGGGCGCCCCTCCACCTATGCCAGCATCATTTCCACCCTGCAGGATCGCGAATACGTGGTGCTGGAGAAGAAGCGCTTTCAGCCGACCGACATCGGCCGCCTGGTCAACTGCTTTCTCACCCGCCATTTCGGCCACTACGTCGACTATGACTTCACCGCCAAGCTGGAAGACAAGCTCGACGACGTGTCGAACGGCAAGCGCGTGTGGACGCGCCTGTTGGGCGAATTCTGGGGAGCATTCGACGGCGACCTGAAGGCCAAGCAGGGCGTCGAGCGCGGCTGTCCGATTGCGGAGGCCTGCCCCAAGTGCAGCAAGCCGCTGTTCATGCAGGCAAGCAAGCGCGGCCTGTTCATCGGCTGCTCCGGCTATCCGGAATGCGATTACACGCGGCCGCTGCATGCGGCCACCGCAGAGGGCGACAACATCCTGGGCCAGGATCCGGCCTCGGGCCTCGACGTCAAATTGCTCTCCGGGCGTTTCGGCCCCTACGTGCAGATCGGCGAAATGCCGGAGGACAAGAAGGCGCCGAAGCCACGCCGCGCTTCGTGGCCGAAGGACATTCCGCTGGAAAACGCGACCCTCGAACTGGCGCTTAAATTCCTCTCGCTGCCGCGCGAGGTCGGCCATCACCCGACCACCGGCCTGCCGATCGTTGCCAACAACGGCCGCTTCGGCCCCTATCTGCTGCACGACGGCAAGTTCAAGTCGATTCCCAAGACCGACAGCGTCTACGAAATCGATCTGCCACGTGCGCTCGAAGTGCTGGCGATGGAGCGCGAGCCGCGCGGTGCCGACTCGGCCGCTTCGCTGCTGAAAAATCTCGGCCCGCACCCGGAGGATGGCAAGGACATCACCGTTCGCAGCGGCCGCTACGGCCCCTATGTGAAGCACGGCAGCACCAACGCCACGCTGCCCAAGGACATCACGCCGGAAGAGATCACGCTGGACGAGGCGCTGGCGCTGATCGCCGCGCGCGTCGCCAAAGGACCCGCCAAAAAGCCGGTGAGAAAGGCCGCGGCCAAGCCCGCGGCGGCGAAAAAAACCAAATCCGGCGACGCTGCCGCCGCGAAGAAACCCGCCGCGAAGAAGGCGACGACCAAAAAAACCACCGTCAAGAAGCCCGCCAGCAAAAAAGCCGCCGTATGAACTCGCTGCCCAGCCTGCTCATGGTCAATGCCTTCATCGGCACGGCTGGCTACAAAAAGCTTTATCAGGAACTGGGCTACTCAGTCGTCTCCGAATGGTCGGAGCGCAAGGCCATCAGCCTGGTACGCAAAACCCCGCCCGCCGTCATCGTGGCTGATTTTTACCACCAGACCGATTTTCGCGACCGCCTCTCCAATCTCGAGTCCCTGCTGGCCGCGGTGCAGGGCACACCGAACACCCGTGTTCTGGTTTTTTATGAAACGGCTCATCAGGCCGTGCTGGATAAGGTCAGCGCCCGTCTGCGCATCGACGCCGCCTTTACCCTGCCGGTTCAGGAATCCCGTTTACGTGCCACGCTGCTGGCCTGGCTGGAAAACCCTGTAGCGTAATTAAACTTTTTTTCTGGCTGGCCGTTAATCCACCACACGTCAATCTGTGGAAACGATCATGCTGCGTTTAGCCATCCTGTCCCTGCTTCTGGCTTCTTCTGTCTTTGCCCAGGCTGCCCCCCTCACGCTCGGCGTGGTGCTTGATCAAGACGAATCCATCACCGATTTCGATACCGCCAAGCGCTATCGTGCCTTTGCCAGCGAGGTTGGGCGGGCCGTCGGTCAGCCGGTGCGCTTGCAGTTCTACAAGCGTGGTTTTTCCGCCATCAAGCAGGCCAAGGACGGCACCCTTGACATGGTGTTCGGCCCCGCCCAGGTCATTGCCAACATCGGCAAGTTCAAATTTGAACCCATCCTCAAGTCCGACGAAGTCATCTCCGCCGCCTTCGTCGCCGGTCCGCATTACAGCGGTACGCTGGCGGCCAAATCGGGCGCCAGGCTGGGCGTCCCTGATTATGAATCGCTCATGGGCGGCATGGCCCGCAGCGAAATCAACAGCCGTGGCTTGGCCAAGGCAGACTTTTCCGAAATCAAGTTCCACCGCATGGCGGAAGCCCCGCTGTACGGGCTGAAACTGGGTCGCTACGACCTCGCGGTGGCTCCCGCCAAGGAAGCCAAGGCCTGGACCGCCGCCAACGGCGGGCGGGTCATTTTCACCAGCGCTTCGGTGCCGCTGCGCGCGCTCAGCGTACAGACCGAAACCGTGCCGCTGGCTGTGCAGCAGAACCTGGCGGCCGCTCTGCAGAAGAGCAACAGCCTCCAGCTCGCGCTGAACGCCGCAACCAAGGCAGATTTCAAAAACGTCGCCTCAATGCTGAATACCACCCCCACCACGCTTCCGGGCGCCAAGATTATTTCCGCTGCCGAAGCGCATGCGCTGATCGCCAAAGGGATTGCGGTGTTCGACGTGCGGGTGGAGGATGAATACAAAACCGCGCACGTTCCCGGGGCGATCTCCGTAACGTACAAGGAAAGCAGCGCCAAGGAAGTCGGCTTCGATCCGGCAGATGACCAGTTCGCGCTGAACAGGTTGCCCAAGGACAAAAACGCGCCGTTCATGATGTACTGCGACGGCACCATCTGCTGGAGGAGCTACAAATCCGCCGTCATGGCGATTCAGGCCGGCTGGAAGAACGTTTACTGGTTCCGCGGCGGCTTTCCGGAATGGAAGGCGGCGGGCTTGCCCATTGAAGCAAAATAAAGTCCGCCGATCTGTGCAAAAAGCCCGGCAATGCCGGGCTTTTTTGTGGGTGAAAGGCGGTTACCCGGCTTTATACGTCCAGGTTGCGCACCCCCAGCGCGTTGGTTTCGATGAAGTGTCGGCGCGGCTCGACCTCGTCGCCCATCAGCGTGGTGAAAATCTGGTCCGCTGAAATCACGTCCTCGATCTGCACCTTCATCAGTCGGCGCACCTTGGGATCCATGGTGGTTTCCCACAGTTGCGCGGGATTCATTTCCCCCAGGCCCTTATAACGCTGGATGCTCATGCCGCGTTTGACTTCGGCCAGGTACCAGTCCATCGCCTCGCGGAAACTTTGCACCGGGGTTTCCTTTTCGCCGCGCTTGGCGCGTGCGCCCAGGCCGATCAGGTCGCGCAGCAGATCGCCGACCTTGACGAGCTGGTTGTAGTCGCCGGATTCGAGCAGATCCGCTTCGAGGAAATTGACATAGGTGTTGCCATGGGAATGACGCGTGATGCGCAGGCGATGGCTGTCGGTTTCATTGATGAATTCGGCAGCGATCTCGTATTTCTGCGCGTTCAGCGCAGCGCCCAGGCTCGCCTCGCTGAGCATGGCGGCGCCACTATCGGCCAGACTCAAACGCGGAATGCGCATCAGGGCCTGCAGCACGTCGTCGGGCAGCAGGCGCGCCAGACGTTCGCTA